>NZ_SOGU01000030.1:0-54441 GCF_004403275.1 Cryobacterium sp. TMT4-10 | reverse complement strand
CCGGGCCGCGGCGCGCGTATGCCGCGCTGCGGGCGGTGCCCGCGCTCTGAGCCGCCAACGCGCTGGCCGCGCTGGCCGCGCTGGCCGGGCTGGCCGGGCTGTGATCCCGCCCGCGCCCCTAACGAATTCGACGGAGTTTTTGCCGGAATCGGGCTGAAACAGTCCGGATCCGGGTTTTTAGAGCAGTATCTCCGTCGAATTGGTTCGGCACGGGAGTCAGACGGGAGTCACACGGGAGCTAGACGTCGATGGCGTAGACCAGGGACTCCTGCACCATGCCGAGCCACTCGTAGATGCCGTGCAGGAAGGGCGCCTCGTCCTCGGCGAGGTGAACGACCCCGTCGGGCGAGATCTCCAGGCGTTCGGCCAGGGTCAGGCGCAGATCGGTCAGCGTGCGGAGCCAGGACTGCACGTCGTCCCGGTCGAGGGTGATCGTCGTCGCCGGCTCGTCGAAGTCGTCGTCGTTGAGCGTCTCGGGCGCGTCGTCGGCGATCTCGTCCGCCAACTCCTCTCCGAGTGTGGCGATCACGACGCGAGCATTCCGCACCTTGCGTTCGAGCAGGTCGCCGGCCGTGAACCGGCGGAATTCCGCGGCGGCCTCCGGGTCGTCGGTGTAGGCATCCGGCAGCAGCCGTCGCAGGGCAGGGTCGACCGATGTCCCGAGCGCGTGGGACTCCGCGGCCTCCAGCAGCTCGATCAGCTGGCTTGCGGCCATGCGGAGCAGCCCGACCTCGGCCGGTTCGAACTGCGCGGTCACGCTGCCGGCGCTCTCGCCGGTGGGGCTGGCACGGCCGGCCTGACCGGCCTGACCGGCCTGACCGGCCTGGCCGTCCTGACCGGCATGGCCGCCCTTGCCGGCCTGGCCGTCCTGACCGGCATGGCCGCCCTTGCCGGCCTGGCCGTCCTGACCGGCATGGCCGCCCTTGCCGGCCTGGCTGTCCTTGCCGGCCCGGCCGTTCGAGCGGTCCCGACCGGTTTCCCCTCCTGCGGGCAGGAATTCCATCAGGTCTCGTCCTTGGCGAGGGTGGCCCAGAGCCCGTAGCCGTGCATCGCTTCCACGTGGCGTTCCATCGCTTCCCGGTTGCCGGTCGCGACCACGGCCCGGCCGTTGTTGTGTACCTGCAGCATCAGACGTTCGGCTTCCTCGGCGGAGACGCCGAAGTAGCTGCGGAACACGTAGGAGACATAGCTCATCAGGTTCACTGGGTCGTCCCAGACGATGGTGATCCAGGGGCGGTCGAGGACGACGGCTTCTCGCAGATCGACGCGTTCATCTGTTTTCGGCACCCCTTAAGCCTCACACGGAGTGGGGCGCAATTCCACCCGGTGCGGCGACCGGTGCGGCGACCGGATTCGGCGACCGGATTCCGGGGCTGAGGTCACGGCGCGTGGTGCGGCCGTCCGGCGGCGTGGCCGATGGCGGTCACGGTGAGGGTGATCAGCGCCGACAGGGCGACGCCCCAGGCGATGTTGAACGTCAGCAGCAGCGCCCCGACGCCCGCCCCGAGCAGGATCAGCACGATCGCGGCCAGGCGCCGAAACCACGGCTGGCCTTTGCCGCCGCCGAGCCGCGAGTCCGCCGCGAACCCGGTGATCGTGGACGTGACCACCACGGTCGTGACATCCTTGACCCCGATATGCCGGGCGACGGATGCCTGCAGCCCCATCACGGCGGCCAGAGAACCAGTGATCAGGAGGCCGAACGGGTGCGGCGGCACGCCGCCGCCGGCGAAGAGCACCATTGCCAGGACCAGCATGATCAGGCCCTGCGCGCCGAACAGGACGGTGGCGTGGGTGGACCAGCCGATGGCGACCGGGCGCAGCACCCGTCCGCCGACGGCGGCGCCGAGCATGAAGGTGAACAGGGCCAGCAGGGGCCCGGCCACGGGAAGTCCCGGGGCGCCCGCGATGGCCATCCCGAGGATGACGACGTTGCCGGTCATGTTGCCGGTGAAGACCTTGTCCAGGCCGAGGTATCCGACCGCGTCCGCCACGCCCGTGGAAAATGTCAGGGCCAGCATCAGCCCCAGGTGCAGATTCGCGGGGTGGCGGCGGAGTTTCTCAAGCACGGGGGTCCTATCGGAGAGCGCGACTGCGGGCTGGCGGCGGGCTGGCTGCGGGGTGGCTGCGGGGGTGGGACCGGGGCCGAATCTAGGTCTCATGATTCCACGGATGCCGGGCGCATCGGCGCAGGTCGGCGCAGGTCGGCGCAGCTGCGGCGCGTGGCTGGGCGAGGTCGGCGCGGCGAGCAGCCTGCTGACGAGCGGTCGGTCCGGCCGGTGTTCTCTCCGGTCAGTCTCTCCGGTGGTCTTTCCGGTCAGTCTCTCCGGTCAATGTCGAGACCGGTCTCGAGGTCGGAGCACTCGACCAGGTGGGCGTGGTGGGCCTGCAGATAGGGTCGGGCTCCGGTGTCGGCGCCACTTGATCGGATCAGCTCGGGCCAATGCGCGCGCCCGATCACCACGGGATGCCCCGGTCGTCCGAGGAAACCGGCCTGCCGGAGCGTGTCCGGACCGACGGATGCCTCCGATCCCGTCTTGCCGGCCCTGGTGCCGGGCAGCGGCGCGATGAGGCGTGCCACCGTGCTCGAGCGGAGCCCCGGGACGTCGACCGGCACGATCGCCACGGCTTCGGGCTCCGGCGCAAGCGACGTCGCGGCCCGGAGGCCCGCGCGGAGCGACGCGGAGAGTCCTTCCGCCCAGTCTTCGGCCTGCACCACGAGGACCGGCGGGGTCGGGGCGCCGGTCCTCGTGGCGGTGCCGGGGACATCCGTTGCCCCGGTCAGGGCGAATTCGACCAGGAGCGCCCTGGCGTCGTCGGCTCGGGCGCCGAGCACGACGATCACGGGCGAGCAGCAGGCGTCGGCGAGCGTGCGGATCGTGCGAACCAGCCAGGGGACGCCGTCGCCGCCGCCCGCAAGGGCTTTCGGCAGGCCGTACCGCGAGCCGGCGCCGGCCGCCAGCACGAGGCCGGCGATCGATGTGGGGGAGGAGGGGGGCATGCCTGCCATCGTAGGGCGCGGGCCGGTGGGGAGCCCGGTCGGCACGTCCGGCCCCTCGCACACCCGAGCCTCAGGCTTCCGCACCTCAGGTACCCGAGCCCCTAACGAATTCGACGGAGATTTTGACGATTTCGGGCCGAAACGGATGCTACGGGTCTTTTTAAAGCAGAATCTCCGTCGAATTCGTTGGGTCGCCGCCGGGACGGGACGGGGACGGGACGGGGACGGGACGGGGACGGGACGGGGACGGTGAGGGTGCCCGGGGCGGGGCCAATTCCGGGGCGAGCACCCGGCGGCCGCGCACGTAGACGCCGGTGATCGCCGGCTGGCGGAGAGCCAGCAGCAGCGCGAACAGGGTCTGTTCGGTGGCCATCGCCTCGTCGTCGGCACGGATGCCGCGTTCCAGCACGCTGGCGAGCGGCTCCCAGCGGTCCGGCTCGATCAGCAGGAAGTCGGCGTCCTTGCCCACGTCGAAGTTGCCGAACCGGGTCTCCATGTCCAGCGCGCGCGCCCCGGCCAGTGTGCCCGTGAAGAGCAGAGCGGCGGGGTCGATCGACAGGCCCGCGTCACCGGGCTCGGACAGGTGCACCTTGAAGCAGTCGTTGAGCACCCGCGACACCAGCCACTCGTCGCCGGCGCCGATGTCCGAGCCGATGGCCACGTTCACGCCGAACGACGTGGTGCGCAGCCACGGCATGGTGCCCGAGCCGAGGAACTGCTGCGAGGTCGGGCAGTGCGCCACCGAGGTGCCGGTCTCGGCCAGCCGGGCGAGCTCTTCGTCCTCGCAGTGCACGGCGTGGGCGAGGATGCTGCGCCGCCCCAGCAGGCTCGACCCGCCCCGGGCGGACCCCGGCAGGAACCGGCCGTCGTACGTGTCCAGGTACGTGTCGACCTGGTAGACCGACTTCACGGCGTCGATCTCGCCGGTGCCGGGCCGGTTGTTCTCGTTCAGGTGGCTGTGGAAGTAGACGCCGCGGCCGCGCACCCCGTCGTAGAGATCGCCGAGGCCGGCCAGGGTCGTCGGCGTAACCGACAGGCTGAACCGGGGCACCACGGCCACCTGCAGCAGTGCGGTCGCCGGGTCGCCGGTGTCCACGGCGTGCCAGCGGTCGATCTCGGCCGAGACCAGGTCGAGCGCCTCGGTCTCGCCCGTGAGCAGGGCCCGGGAGGGCTCCGAGCCCACGGTCTGGATGCCGCGGCCGCTGACCAGGCGCAGGCCGGCCCGCTGCGACTCGGCGAACAGGGCGTCCTGGGCGTGGGGGAAGGCCGAGCCGAAGACGAGGGCGCTGGTCGTGCCCGCGGCGATGCGGCGCCGGGTGAAGTCCCGGGCGATGCGCTCACCGAACGCGGGGTCGCCGAGCCGGGCCTCCGCCGGGAAGACGCAGTTGTCGAGCCACTCCAGCAGTTGGCCGCCGCCGTAGGCATCCGTGGAGTAGGTCTGCGGAAAGTGCAGGTGCGTGTCCACGAAGCCGGGCAGGATGAAGCCGCCGCGATTGTCGGTCACCGGCAGGCCCGCGAAGGCCGCGGGCAGGTCGGCGAAGCTGCCCACCCAGGCGATCCGGCCCGTCTTGGTCGTGACCAGGGCGCCGTCCGGCAGGGACACCAGGTTCTCGCGGGCGGTGGCGACCGTGGGGGAGCCGGCGACGTGGAAGATGTGGCCGCGGTAGACCCGGCTGGAGGGTGTCACGGAGGGGTCCGTTCTGGCTGGTGCTGCGGGTATGGCCGGTGGCGGTGCCGCGGGTGACCGCGGGCGGGACGCCCCCAGTGTATTGGGCGACGGCCGGGAGAAACGGCTCCGGCTCAGCCTGCAGCCCGCTCGGGGTGCAGCAGCCGCCAGATCCGGTCGCGGGACATGGGCAGCTCGGTGGGACGGATGCCGATCGCGTCGCGCACCGCATTCGCCAGTGCCGGCGCCACCGGGTTGTACGGCGACTCGCTCATCGACTTGGCGCCGAACGGGCCGAGGACGTCCGACGTGTCCGCGAAGTACACCTCGGTCGGCGGCAGGTCGGCCAGCAGGGGGATGTGGTAGTTGCGCAGCACGCTGGTGGTGACGGTGCCCGCGCCGTCGAGGACGACCTCCTCGTAGAGTGCGGTGCCGATCGCCTGCGCGACCCCACCCTCGATCTGGCCGCGGCACTGCTCCGGGTTCATCACGACCCCGGCATCCGCGGCCTGGATGGACTGCAGGATGCGAACCTCGCCGGTCAGGGTGCTCACGGCCACCCGGAAGGCGTGCACGTTGAACGCCACCGAGCGGCGGGCGCCATCTTCCGCGCCGGTACCGCGCAGAACGGATGCTCCGGCGTGCTCGGCCAGCTCGGCCAGCGGCACGAACGCCGTCCCGCTGCGCAGCCCGTCGGGTTCCAGGGTCCACTCGGCGGAGGCGATCGGCGGGCGTCGCTCGCTGGCGGCCGACCGCAGCCGGGCGGCCAGGTCGTTCGCCGCGGCCAGCACGGCCTTGCCTGCGATGACGATCCCGGCCGACCCGAACGCGCCGGTGTCGTAACCGATGGCATCCGTGTCCGACTGCAGGATCTCGATCCGGTCAGGCGTCGTGCCCAGGGCGGTGGCTGCGAGCTGCGCGTGCACGGTGGTCGTGCCGTTGCCGAACTCGGCCGTGCCCACCCGCACGGTGTAGCGGCCCGGGTTGGCGGCCGTCACGTCACCGAACGTGTCGCCGAACGTGTCGCCGAGCGTGACGGATGCCTGCGCGTAGTGACCACGCGGCGGGGTGGTCGCGATCATGGCGGTGGCCATGCCCTCGCCGACCTTCCACTCCGCGCCGGCGGGGACGGCCTGGCCGTTGCCGCGGGCCAGCGCCGCCTGGGCCAGGTCGAGGCACTGGTCGAGGCCGTAGCTGCCGAAGATCAGGTCCTCGCCCTCCACATGCGTCACCACGAGGGGGTCGGCCGGGCCGACCGAGTTCAGCCGACGCAGGTCGAACGGGTTCAGCCCCACGGTGCGGGCGAGCTCGTCCAGGGCGGACTCGACGCCGAAGATGACCTGGCCGAGGCCGTAACCGCGGAAGGCGCCGGACGGGAGGTTGTTCGTGTAGACGCTCTGCGCATCCACCCGCTTGTTGGGCACCCGGTAGAGGCTGACCGATTCGGAGCTGCCGTGGTACATCACGCCGGGGCCGTGATTGCCGTAGGCGCCGGTGTCGGCGAGCACGCCCAGCTTGAGAGCGGTGAGGCGGCCGGTGTCGTCGGCGCCGAGGGTGACGTCGATGCGCATGGGGTGCCGGGCCGGGGACAGGGTGAACTCGTCGGAGCGGCTGAACTCGTACTGCACCGGGCGCCGGGTCTTCAGCACGGCGAGGGTGACGATGTCCTCGGTCAGGATCTCCTGCTTGCCGCCGAAGCCGCCGCCGACCCGGGCGGTGAACACGCGCAGGCGGAAGGGTTCGAGGTCGAACAGGCGGCAGATCTCGCGGTGCACCAGGAACGGCACCTGGGAGCTGGTGCGCAGGATCAGGCGCTCGCCGGTGCCCTCGTTCTCGCCGTCGGGTCCGGGCTCGAGCCAGCCGATGGTGGCGTGCGTCTCCAGGTGCGTGTGCGCCACCCGCTGGGTCTGCCAGCTGCCGCTCACGGTGTGGGCGGCGCCGGCCAGGCCGGCCGCGATGTCGCCGTACTCGCCGTGCAGCTCGGCCACCAGGTTGTGCTGCGGGTCGGCGAGGCGGCTGGCCGCGGCATCCTTGTCGCCGTGCACCAGGGCGGCGCCGGGCCGGAGCGCCTCGGCCGGGTCGAAGACGGCCGGGAGCGGCTCGTAGTCGACCTCGATCAGCCGGCAGGCGGCTTCGGCGATGGCGACCGTGTCCGCCACGACGGCCGCGACCCGCTGGCCGCGGAACCGCACGACCGGGTCGAGCACGAGGGTGTCGTCCGGGTCGTCGAGGCGGTCCTCGTGCCGGGCGGTGGAGTAGAGCGTTGCGGGGGAGTCGGCGTGGGTGAGCACGGCGTGCACCCCGGGCAGGGCGGCCGCCGCGTCGGTCCGGATCGAACGGATGCGCGCATGCGCCTGCGTGCTCGGCAGCACACTGAGGTGCAGCAGCCCGGGCACCGTGACGTCCAGCGTGTACGGTTCCCGCCCGCTCACCACGCGCTCGCCGGCCGGGGCGCCCAGGGAGGTGCCGACGGTGCCGGGGCGACGGCCGGTCTGGACCACCGGGCCCAGACCGGTGCGGCCGGAGCCGTCGGCGGGGGTGTGCGTGCCACGGATCGCGTCCTCGATGGCGCGGTAGCCGGTGCAGCGGCAGAGGTTGCCCTTGAGCAGGCGAGGGAGGTCGTCCAGGTCTGGTTCGGTCAGGGTGGAGGCGGTCACGATCATGCCCGCGGTGCAGAACCCGCACTGGAAGCCGGCGGCGTCCACGAAGCGCTGCTGGAGCGGGGCGAGGTCGCCGGGCCGGCCGAGCCCGGCGACCGTGGTGACGTCGGCGCCCTCGGCGCGGAACGCGGGGTAGATGCAGGAGTGCACGGGGGTGCCGTCGACCAGCACGGAGCAGGCGCCGCAGTCCCCGGTATCGCAGCCCTTCTTGACCTCGAAGTGCTCCTGGTCGCGGATGAAGGAGCGCAGGCACTGGCCGGGCGCCGGAGTGGCGTCGACCGGTTCACCGTTGATCTGGAACCTCATGGGTGCTCTCCGTTTTCGAGTGCGGCGCCTTCGAGTTCCGCGCGGATCTCCTCGCCCAGCACCCCGCTCACCGCGCGTCGCCAGTCGGCGGCGCCGTGGGCATCCGTGAACCAGTAGTCGATGGCGGCGATATCGCGGGCGAGCGCGCTCGCCGCGGGCAGTGACGGGTAGCGCAGCTGCACCGGGCGCACCGTGCCGGCGGTGACGGTGAGCACGAAACCGCCGGCCGGGTCGAGGCGACCCACGAGCACGGCGCCGGAGCGGCCGAGCGGGGAGAGGGCGATCTTGCGGTACACGGTGCGGGACGCCAGCGAGGAGGCCGGAACGTGAATGGACCGCAGCACGTCGCCGGTGCCGAGCACGTTGGTGGTGTTGCCGGTCACGAAGGCGGCGGCCGGCATCCGTTCGTCGCTGCCGTCGGCGCGCCAGATCAGCACCTCGGCCTCGAGGGCGGCCGCGAGGGTGGTCATCGGGCCGGCGGGCAGGGAGGCGCAGAGGTTGCCGCCGACGGTGGCGACATTCCAGATCTTGAAGGAGCCGTAGAGGGCGGTGCAGCACTGGAACAACAACGGATGCGCCGCCCAGCCGGGCGCGGCCGGCAGCCGGGACAGCTCCGCGAGGGTGCACGTTGCCGCGATCTCGAGGCCGCTCACGCCGCCGGGGTCACCCGGGTCGGTGCCGGTCACCGCGTCGGTCACCGCGTCGGCCACCCCGTCGGCCACCGCGTCGGCCACCCCGTCGGCCACCCCGTCGGCCACCCCGTCGGCCACGGCGTCGGCCGCCGCGTCGGCCACGGAGCCGGTCACCGTGAGCGCCGGCCAGCGCAGCGTCTGCAGGTCGACGAGCCCGGTGAGGTGCACCTGCGGGTCGGCGAACAGATCGGATCCGCCGGCCAGGGGAGCCACGCGGGGGCTCAGGGCGCGCAGATCTTCGCGGCTGCGCGCCGGGGTGATCGTCAGTACGGTGTTCAGGTCCATCGTTCCCCCTGCAGGGCAGTGTGTCGGGCGGTGCTTCCCCGGCGCCGGGTGCCGGGCTCACGCGCTGGATACCTGAAATTATCCGCGCGGAGGCCCCCGCCCGCGAGTCGACGCGCTCGCTCGCGGCATCCTCACGGCCAGGGCCGGGGGTCTGCACCCGGGGCCTCCACCCCGTGCCGCCGTGAACCTGCTTCCCCGCTGTGAACCAATTCGACGGAGATTTTGATCTAAAACGCCCGTTTTCAACGTTTTGGCGCCGATTCGGGCAAAATCTCCGTCGAATTCGTTCGGGGGCTAGTGGTCCAGACCGTGCAGCTGGTCCAGGATGTGGTCGAGCACGTCCTCGAGCAGGCCCAGGCCGTCTTTCACGCCGCCGGGGGATCCCGGCAGGTTGATGATCAGGGTGCGGCCCCGGCAGATCCCGGCGTAGCCGCGGGAGAGCACGGCCAGGGGAGTCGAGGACGAGCCGCGGCGACGCAGCTCTTCCATCAGGCCGGGGAGTTGCCGGTCGAGGAAGGGCAGCGTCTGCTCGGGCGTGTGGTCGTGGGGGCTGACGCCCGTTCCGCCGGTGGTGACGACCAGGTCGCAGCCGGAATCCACGGCCGCGGCCAGGGCTGCGCCGACCGCGTCGCCGTCGGGAACCACGCGGCGCTCCCGCAGCGTCCAGCCGCGCTCGCCGAGCCAGGCGTCGATCACGGGGCCGGTGCGGTCGGGGTAGACGCCGCCCGCCGCCCGGGTCGACGCCACGATCACCTGCGCGAAGCGCGCGGTCCGAGGCTTCGTGGGGCCTTGAGTCGGGGGCTGCGACTGATGCTGCGGCGGGGCCTGCGACGGATGCTCGGACCGCTGCCGGGCAGGAGGCGGCAACGGGGCCGGCGTCATCGCATTGCCCGTCGCCTCGCCCGTCGCCTTGCTCGCTGCTGCGTTCACGTGCTCCATCCTGCCCCACTCCCGTCCGACCGCAGCCTCACCCCCGTCTACGCGCTCTGCCTCGCTCCCGACCGACCGCTGCCTCGCTCCCGTCCACGACCGCTGCCTCGCTCCTCGGTCGGGCCGGTGGGCATTGCCGGGAGGAGGGAATACGCTGGAAGGATGACGTCTTCCGTTCCACCGTCCCCCCGTGCGAACGCTCGCCCGCTGACGGACGAGGAAGTCGATCGCATTCGCAACGATTTCCCGATCCTCGCCCAGCAGGTGAACGGGCATCCGCTCAACTACCTCGACTCAGGTGCCACCTCGCAGAACCCGGTCAGCGTGATGGAGGCCGAGCAGGAGTTCTACGAGCAGCGCAACGCCGCCGTGCACCGCGGGGCGCACACTCTCGCGTTCGGCGCGACCGAGACGTTCGAGGCCGCCCGGACGACCGTCGCCGCCTTCATCGGGGCCCGGGACGACGAGGTCGTCTGGACCTCCAACGCGACCGAGGCCGTGAACCTCGTGGCCTACTCGTTCTCGAACGCGTCGCTCGGCCTCGGCGGCCCGGCGGCCCGGCGCTTCCGGCTCGGGGCGGGCGACGAGATCGTCGTCACCGAGATGGAGCACCACGCCAACCTCATCCCGTGGCAGCAGCTTGCCCTTCGCACCGGCGCGACCCTGCGGTTCATCCCGGTTCTGGACGACGGCACCCTGGACCTGGCCGCCGCGGCCGGAGTCGTCGGGCCTCGCACCCGGGTGCTGGCGTTCACTCACGCCTCGAACGTGGTCGGCACGGTCAACCCGGTCGACGAGCTCGTCGCCCTGGCCCGCTCGGTCGGCGCGCTCGTGCTGCTCGACGCCTGCCAATCGGTGCCGCACATGCCCGTGGACGTGGCCGCGCTCGACGTGGACTTCGCCGTCTTCTCCGGCCACAAAATGCTCGGCCCGACCGGGATCGGCGTGCTCTTCGGCAAGTACGAGCTGCTCGCCGACATGCCGCCGTTCCTCACCGGCGGGTCCATGATCACCACCGTCGACATGCACACCGCCGAGTTCCTGGCACCGCCGCAGCGGTTCGAGGCCGGCACCCAGCGCATCTCGCAGGCGATCGCCCTCGCCGCCGCCGTGGACTACCTGACCGAGACGGGCATGGAGCGCATCGCGGCCAGGGAGGCCGAGTTGGGCCAGCGTCTCGTCGCCGGGCTCACCGACATCCCCGGCGTGCGCCTGCTGGGGCCTCCCCTCGGGGTGGAGCGCATCGGGCTGGCCAGCTTCGACCTGGCCGGCGTGCACGCCCACGACGTGGGACAGTACCTCGACGAGGCGGGCATCGCCGTGCGGATCGGGCACCATTGCGCCCAGCCGCTGCACCGCCGTCTCGGCGTGACCGCGTCGACCCGCGCGAGCACCTACCTGTACACCACCACCGACGAGGTGGACCAGTTCCTGGCGACCCTGCGCGAGGTTGCGCCTTTCTTCGGAGTGCACTCATGACCAACAGCGCCATGCAGCAGCTGTACCAGCAGATCATCCTCGACCACGCCAAGTCCCGGCACGGCGCCTCGCCGGACGAGCTGCCTCCCCTGGCGGAGGCTGCGGCCGCAGCGGATGCCCGGGGGCTGCACCTGACCGAGTCGCACCAGGTCAACACGACCTGCGGCGACGAGGTGACGGTGCGCATGGGCGTGCGCGCCGATCCGGATCGGGCCGACGGTGATGCGGATGGCGATGCGGTGATCGACGAGCTCGTCTGGCGCGGCGACGGATGCTCGATCTCGATGGCATCCGCCTCCGTGCTCAGCGACAGCGTGCGCGGGACCACCGTGGCGGAGTCGCGTGCCCTGCTCGACACCTTCCGGGAGATGCTGCGTTCCCGCGGCACCATCGAACCCGACGAAGAGGTGCTCGGCGACGCCGCCGCCTTCGGGGGAGTCTCCCGCTACCCGGCCAGGGTCAAGTGCGCCATGCTGGCCTGGGTCGCGTTCGAGGCGGCCCTGCTCGGTCCGTAGGACCCGTGCGTCAGCGGCTTGACGCGCGTGGACCGAACGAATTCGACGGAGATTCTGCCCAAATCAGGCTCCAACGGTCGGAATGTCTGTTTTTAGAGCAGAATCTCCGTCGAATTGGTGGGCCGCCGGACCTGCGTCGGGGCGGGCGCACCGCCCGCGCGGTGAGTGAACAACCAGCTGACGTGGGCGGCCCCGCAATTTCGTGCGGGACCCCTTTATCGACGCCGACGGGCGGCGTATTATGAGTAGTCGAAATGCGATAGCCAACGCTCGCCTGGCCGGGATTACAGCCCGGCGAACGAAGAGTACCGGCCACGATTCGCGCCAGCGGCTGTACTGCAGCCGGCACTCTCACCCAGGGAAGCACGCCGCCGTCGGCATCCGATCCGGCGCGGGATCCGTGACCAGTTCGATTGAGGAGCGCTTCCGCCGAATACCTCCAGATGCGCCAAGGAGGCGTTGAACATGCTGAAGGAACTCCACACCGTATTGCCGGCCGCCGATCTCAGACGCGCTCAAGCGTTCTATCACGATGCTCTCGAACTTGACCCCGCCGAGGCCCACGAGGAAAGCCGAACCCTCGTGTACCGCACGGGGGCCGGAGGCACGTTCGAGATCTATGAGACGAGCAACGCCGGCACCGCCCGGAACACCCAGATGTGCTGGACCACCGACGATCTCGATGCCGAAATGAGCCGGCTCCGCGAACGCGGCGTCGTGTTCGAGGACTACGACGTCCCGGGACTGAAGACCGTCAACGGTGTCGCCGCGACGGACGAGATGAAGTCGGCCTGGTTCAGGGACACCGAAGGCAATTTCATCTGCATCTTCCAGATGCTCTAGCCGGGATCGCTCAGTGCTCGCAGAGACCGCCGCAGGCAGGACGCCCTGCACGAGGTGAAGGGCCCGGCAGCGTCCGGGCCCCTCACCGGTCTGTTCCGCTACCAGCCGATGCGGCCTACAGCCCGTCTCGCTGGTGCGCCAGCTCGCGAAGCACCACGGCCACGCGCTCGGCGAAACCCTCGGGGACCTGCTCGGGCAGCGCATCCGTCGGCCACCACCGCACGTCTTCGCTTTCCGGGCTGACCACGGGCGTGGCATCCGTGGGCGCAATGGCCACATAGCCGACGTCCCAGTGCGTGGTGCAGCGGCCGAATCGTGAACTCAGCGCGTGCCGGTGCACGTCGACCGGCGGCGGGCCCGCCGGGCCCGCCGGGCGGAGGCCGGTGATGCCGCCCTCCTCCCGGGCCTCGCGGAGGGCCGCGGCGGCCACGGATGCGTCGGCCGGCTCGACATGGCCGCCCAGTTGCACCCAGAACCGGCCCTTCTTGTGGAAGCAGAGCAGCAGGTGGCTGAGGTGCGGGTTGAAGACGAAGCAACTGGCAGTGACATGCTCGGCGCCGCCATCCCGGTCCAGGGCGGCGTCGCCTCCCGCGCGCACGAACGACAGGTACTCGGCTCGGAGGCTCGCCTGGGCGGGGTCGACGGGCAGCCAGGTGGCCAGGGACGTCTCGAAGGCCTGCGCGGTGTTCGAGTGGATGGCAGTACTCATAGAGGAAGGCTAGCCCTGCGCGGAGGCCACCCGGTCGCGCAGCGCGCTCTCCGTGCCCAGGCGGGCGAGGAGTGCCGCACCGTCGAGGCCGTTCCCGGCCGGCTCACGCAGGTCCAGGTGCGGGTAGAGCGCGCGCAGGCCCGCTTCGAAGGGGGCGGCGATCTCGGGCGCCTGCAACACGGCGCCGAGACCGCAGACGACCGGTGCCCCGAGGGGCCCTTCGCCCACGATTCGCAGCCCGGTCGAGACGGAGAGCACGAGTTCGGCGGCGGCGGCGGCGCAGATTGCGGCGGCGACGGCATCCGTCGGGGCGAGGGCCGTGACGTGGCGGGAGTAGGCGGCGATGCGGCTCACCCGGGCGGGGTCGGCCTGCAGCTGGGTGTAGGCGGTCTCGAGGTTCGGGAAGTCGCCGCGCACGAGTTCGGTCAGGGCGGTGCGGGCGCCGCGGCCGTCGTAGTCGCGCATGACCGCGTCCAGGGCGGCGCGGCCGATCCAGTACCCGCTGCCCGCGTCACCGAGCAGGTAGCCCCAGCCGTCGATGCGGGTCACCCGGTGTGAGCCGACGGCGAGGGTGACGACGCCGGTGCCGACCGCGATCACGGCCCCGAGGGTGTCGCCGAGGGCGCCGAGGTAGGAGGTCACCGAATCGTGGGCGAGTTGCACCTCCCGCACCCCGAATGCGCCCGTCGCGGCCTGCATCTGCACGGCCTGGTCGGTGGAGTTGGTGTAACCGGAGATGCCGGCGCTCACCGTGTGGATCGGCGCCCCGCAGGCCTGGGCGACCTGGGCCACCACGGCGACGAGCTGGGGGATCAGGGCAGAGTCGGTACGGATGCCGTCGAAGTCATAGAGGTCGCCGCGCCTGTCCTCGCGTCGCAGCCGGGCCCGGATGCCGGTCTGGCCGGCATCGATCGCGAGGTGGGAGGCGAGCGGTTGGACAGAGGACATGAACATGCTCCCAAGGTGGCACGACGACGGACGACTCGGCTGCGCGTCCATGAACCTGAGCTTATCTTAGGTGGATTAAGAAAGCATCCGTTCGGGGGACGGGTCGGCGGCGCCTCACCCGCTCCGCCTGGCGTAGTAATCCCGCCAGACCAGGCGATGCACCGGTATCCACCGCGGGATGTCGCGGAGTACCGGGATGAAGGACACCAGCATGAGCAGCAGGCTGAGGACCAGCATCAGGAGCACGATGAGGAGGTCCGCATTCTCGGCGGAGGCGAAGGGTTCCACCTGGTACCAGAAGGAGAACAGCCACAGCCAGGACTGGCCGGGGGTGTTTCCGGTCTCGTTCATCATTCCCCACTGATCCCCGGTCAGATGCGCCGCGGCAGCCAGATCGGGGAAGTAGGTGCCGTCCCCGAGGAAGAGCGTGCCGCGGGTGTAGTCGAAGTTGTAGAACGCGTCCTTCGCCTGCAGCACCCCGTCCAGCGCGCCCTGCTGCGCCATGGTGAGCAGGGCGCCGGTCAGCTCCGGCACGGGGCCGTAGGAGCCCCCGGCCACCCTGGCCGGGTCGTTGTCGGGCGCTTTCGCCAGCGCATCCGTGTAGGCCGTGGCCCAGTCGCCGCGTTGGGTGTCGGACGCGCTGTCCCAGATCGCCAAACCGGCCGGGGGATCGTTCAGCGTCGACAGCGGGCCGGTCACGAGATCTGTGGCCGTGTCGATCGGGATCTGCACGCCGGACAGGCTCTGGAGGTCAAGTGGGCCGATGGTCTGGGTGGCGTCGGGGGTCGAATTGTACGGTGGTCCGTAGCCGGCGGTCTCGCTGGTGCCGGCGAGCTCGGCGGTCGCGGTGGTGACGAAGTCGTCCGGCGCCGCCGCCCAGGATTTCATGGTGATGCTCTTCTCGTCCGGCGACCCGAACACGGCCGACAGGGTGAGGGTGACCAGGCCCACCACGACGAGGGCGACGGTCAGTTCCTTGAACAGGTCGTATTCGCGCACCGCGCCACGCCACGGACGGCGGGCGAGGTCGTCGCTGTCCGTGCCGCGACGGGGTGGGCGTGCCGGCGCGGCGCTCATCGGCCGGCCTCCCCGGGGGTCGCGGTCGTGGCACCGGGTGTCAGCTGGGCATCCGTCTCGGCCGCATCGATCGGCGGGACGACGCCGTGCATGCGCACCTGCAGCACGTGCAGAGCCACGATCGCGCCGACCAGAAGCGGCAGCAGCATGATGTGGAAGCCCAAGATCTGACCGAGGTCGGCCACGTTGAACCAGGCCCCGATACCGGCGGCGTTCAACGCATCCTTGCCTTCGAAGGCGATCCACTGCGAGTCGAAGTTGGTCTGCAGCAGGTAGCCCGTGAAGGCGGCGACGATCGAGATCAGGAATGACACCACGCCCGTGATCCAGGTGAGCGCGCGCCCGCCACGCCAGGCCGCCATCCAGTACTTGCCCCAGAGGTGAACGACCATGGTCATGAAGAAGAGCTCGACGTTCCACAGGTGGGTGCTGTTCACAAACCGGCCCAGGTCCGACACGTGGTACCAGGACGGTCCGTTCAGTGACAGGACGATCCCCGAGACGAAGATGTAGACGAGGGAGACGAGCGCGGCCATGCCGAAGACGTAGATCCAGGATGCGATGTAGCTGGGCTGGTCTTCCGGCAGCAGCTTGTCGGCGGGCAGGTGGCGCAGCAGCCAGCCGCGGGCCTTGCCGGTCCAGGTGTGGTACTCGGCCTCGTCCGGATCCGTGTTCTCCGCTGACGTGCGGGTCGGCTCCTCGCGGAGGCTCGTCGGCGTTTCTTCCCGCTCGGGAACGGCAGGACCAGGGCCAGGGCCAGGACGAACAGAAGGATCATGACGAGGATCACGATCAGATTGCCGAGCTGGATTTGGAAGGCCCCCCAGCCGAGGTAGATGCTCGGACTGTCCAGGCTGGCGAATATGCTGACGAGCACATGCATGAGCAGCTCCGTAACTTGGACGACCTTCGTCGGGGAGATGTCCATCGACGGGCGGTGCTGTACCCGCAAACGTATTCCCCGGGGGCGGATTGGTCGCCATGGTTGACACGGAAGAATTATGAGAATACGTACAGGAATGGAGTCGGCTGGTGGGGCCCAGGCAGCCGACTGGCCGGGCCGGACGGAGCGGGGCCCGGCGGAGCGGCTAGGCGGAGCGGTCGCCGAGCTCCGCGCGGAGCGGCCAGTTCTGGCCCTCCAGGATGATCTGGGCGCAGCAACCGGTGCGGGCGTTAACCACGATCGGGGCCATCAGGTTGACGGTCGTGCCACCCTCGCCCGGGTTGGTCACCACGAGAATCAAGGCGTCGTCGGGTCCGGCGAGTTCGAGCGCCGACGCGTTGTCGTCGCTGATCACGGGGGAGTAGTCGGGCAGGTAGACGGAGGCGTCGAGCACGAACAGGCGGGTGTGGGCATCCGCTGCCGCCTGCAGGGTGAACAGACCGGCCGCCCCGGGGATCTCGGTCAGCGCGAACTCGGTCAGCGGTGCGAGGCCGGGCGGAGGGGAGACGAAAGTCAGCCTGGCGCTCAGTGTGGGCGCATCCGTCGGGTCTGCGGACTGCGGGGCGGCTGTTTTCAGTGCAGTTTTCATCGGAGGAAATCCATCAGGGTCGGCTGGAGCACCTTGGCGGTGACGGCGAGAGCCGACTGGTAGGTGACTTCCTGCAATTTGAGATCGAGGATGGCCTGACCGAGGTCGACGTCTTCGATCGAGGAACGTTGGGCTTCGAGGGCGCCGGTGCGCTGCACGAGGGTGTCTCCTGCCTTCTGAATCTGGGCCTGGCGCACACCGACATCCGCCTGCGCGGAGAGCACGGTCTTCATTCGCGAATCCACGGCGGTGAGGAACGGACCCACGTTGGCCGGTGGCGTCGTGGCCGTGCCACGCAGTGCTGCGCTGATGTTCGTGAGCAGGTCGAACACGGAGACGGGGTTCTCCGCCGTCGCCCCGAAGATCGCGGCGCCGTCTGCGTTCACCGCGACGGTCGTGTCGGCTCCGATGCGACGTTCGACGGTCGCCCCGGCAACACCCGTGAAGCTGAAGTCGGACTTGAACGCGACGCCGGCATCCGAGCTGCCGGCGAAGACGGTGCGGCCGAGGTAGGCCGTGTTGGCCTGCGCGAGCAGATCCTGTTTGAGACTGTCCAGTTCCGCCGCGATCGCTTCCTTCGCGGTGGGCGAGAGGATGTCGTTGACGCCCTGGAGGGTAAGGTCGCGCACCCGGTTCAGCAGGTCGGTGGTCGCACCGAGGGCGGTGTCTGCGCTGGTCAGCCAGCCGTTCCCGTTGTCGGCGTTGCGGCTGTACTGGGTGACGGCGCGCTGCTCGGCCCGCACGGCCAGGGCGTCGGCTGCCCTGGCCGGGTCGTCGGAGGGCCGCTCGATGGCCTTGAGCGAGGATGCCCGCTCCTGGAGCTGGGCCATCCGGGCAAGGTTGGTCTGCAGGTTGCTCTGCGCGGAGCGCATCTGGGTCGACGTGGTGACGCGGGCGATCATGGCTTACCTTCCCACCAGTCCGGTGCGGTTGATCAGGGTGTCGAGCATCTCGTCCACGGCCGTCATCACCCGGGCGGCGCCCTGGTAGGCGTGCTGGAACATGAGCAGGTTCACGTTCTCTTCGTCGAGGTCGACGGAGGCGTTCGAGAGTTGCGCGCTGACCGCGGCGGTCGAGGTGAGGTCGGCCAGCGAGGCGTGCTGCAGCTCGGTTTTGGTCTTGACCGCGAACCCGGTGACGAAGTTCGACCAGTCGGTCGTGGGGGACTGGATCGAGGTTCCGGCCGTCGTGACGGCCTTGCCGGCGCCGAGTTGGGCGATCTGATCGGCGACCGAGCCGTCGAGCTTGCCCTTCGAGAGGTCACCCGTCGCCAGCTCTGCCGCCGTTTTCGGAATCACGCTCAGGCCCGTCGCTGCCGGGACACCGGCCGTGACCTTGAAGAAGTCCCCGGGGGTCGGCAGGCTCGAGTTCGTGCCTGTCTTGTAGATCGTGTTGACCTTGTCGGTCAGGTTCCGGGCGAACGTGTTGTACGACTCGCCAGCCTCGGCGAGGGCGCCGCCGGTACCCGCGCCGGTACCCGAGGTCACGGCCGGGGCAAGCAGGGAGAGTGCGCCGGCGAGTTCGCCACCGTCGACGGCCACGGCGCCGGCGGCGGGCTTCCCGGCCCACTCGAGGTGCACGGTTCCGGTGCCCGCCATGCTCGTGGCGCCGACCGCCACGAGTTTCTGGGCAGAGTCCCCGGTGACGAGCCCGTTGCCGCCGACGAGCACGTCGACGGTGCCGTCACCGCGGTCGACGACCGTGCCCCCGGTGAGGGCGGCGAGGGTCGTGGTGAGCTGGCTGCGCCGGTCGAGGAGCTCATTGGCGCTTCCGCCGCCGGCCAGCTCCGAACGGATCTGGCCGTTGAGCGCGGCCACCTGGCTTGCCGCCCCGTTGATCTCGGCGACCATGCCGTCGACACTGCCGCGCACGCTCGACCACTCGGTGGCTACGGCCTGGTAGCCCTGTGCGATCTGCGTGGTGAGCGCTGCGGCCTGGCTGAGTAGGACGCCGGCGGGGGCGGTGCTTCCGCCGGCGTTCGACACGTCCTGCCAGCCGGCCCAGAACTCCTGCAACTGGGCGGACAGCCCGTTCTCACCCGGTTCGTGCATCGAAGCTTCGACGGCGCTCAGAGCGTTGGAGCGCACCGCTGAGTAACCGGCAGCCGCGGCGGATGACCGCACCTGGGCATCCAGCTGGGCGCTGCCAAGGCGGGCGATGCCGTCGACGCTGACGCCCTGGCCGGCCTGCAGGCCGGCGCTCATCAGGCCGACCCGGGTGGCCGCGTCAACGGCAGAGGTCGAGATGCGCTGGCGGGTGTAGCCCTCTGTGTTGGCGTTGGCGATGTTCTGCCCCACGACCTCGAGCCCTTGTCGGGCGGCGATCAGGCCGGTGTACGCGGTGTTGAGTCCTCCGAACGTGCTCATCGCGGCATCCTCACAAAATCTGGTCGAACAGTCGGGAGCCGGCGGCGCTGGCGTCAGCCGTGCCGCGGGCGTCGTAGGTGCGGGTCGCGGTGCGCACGTCGGCGAGCGTTTCCTGGCTCGAGCGGGCGGCGGCGCGCAGCAACACTTCGTTCGCGTCGCGCAGTTCCTTGATCTGGGTCGTGAGGTCGCCCATGGCCTTGAGGTGCGCGGCCATGATCTCGCTCCAGGGGCCGGCGGGTGCGTGAACGACGAGTTCGCGCAGAGTGGCATCTTCGGCGGTGCCCCACTCGAGGGCGACTGCGGCCACCTCGACCGATCGGGCCAGGCCGGCATCGCGCACGTGTCCCAGCACCTGCTCGACCTCACGGGTGCCCTGTTGCAGCCAGCGGGTCCGGCCGTTGGTCAGGAGGAGTTGCTCCTCGTCGAGCTTGAAGACGAGCAGCTCGAGAAGTTCCCGCTCGCGCCACAGCAACGCTGAAAGTTCATTGGCCCCCACGTCTCCTCCAACTGCCTTTCGATGTCGATTCAGGCTCGGCTCACGCTGGGTCGCATGTCCAGTGCCTCTATTGGTCACTATCGGCAGGGCCGCTCGCACGGTAAGCCGAGACCTTCGATTCAGACTGCCAGTCAGCCGGTGCGGTGTCCACTAAAGAGAGGACACAGTGAGCATCCGTTCTCTGCGACCCCACCCCGTTGAGGGGTGATCTGCCCCGTTGTGGGGGTATTTTCCCCCGTTGTGGGGGGTGCTGCCGGTGGTTGGCCGGGAAAGCGCTCGCCTACGTTTTAAAACAAAGGAAATGTTTTTTCTGGGGGCCCCGAAACCCTGATTCCTTCACTAGTCCTCGTGCTCACCCGGCAAAAGCGAATCAGCTGGCCCAGCCAGTCGATTAGCTCCTCATCCGAAGCAAGCACTCAGGGAGATTCACTGTGAATCGGGCAGAACGCAACAAGCTGGTGATCGACAATCTCCCCCTGGTCGGCTACCTCGTCTCCGAGGTCTGGGCCAAGGCCCGCCACCTCTCGCGCGACGACCTGGCCTCGGCCGGAGCCCTCGCCCTGATCACCTCCGCCGACGCCTTCGATCCCGACCTCGGGGTGCCGTTCGGAGCTTTCGCCCGTCGCCGCATCATCGGCTCCTTCGCTGACGAGATGCGCTCCAACGACTGGGCCACCCGGATGGCGCGCCGCCGCATTAAGGAGACCCGCGCCGTTCAAGAGACGCTGGCTGCGGCTCTCGGCCGCGCGGCATCCGTCGACGAGGTGGCCGCGGCGCTCGGCGTCGACCGGGAGACCGCCCTGGCCGGCCTGTCCGACTCCGAGCGCACCGTGTCCACGCTCGACGACGCCACCGCCGAGTTCCTGGTGTCGGGCACCGAGCTGCCGGAGGATTCCCTACTGTCGGCCGAGCGCCTCTCCTATTTGCGCGCGGCCATCGACGTACTGCCGGACAAGATGCGCGACATCATCCAGCAGGTCTACTTCGACGACCGCTCCGTGAAGGAGATCGCGGCCGATCTCGGCATCACGCACTCCGCCGTCTCGCAGCAGCGGGCCGAAGCCATCCGTCTGCTCCGCGATGGCCTGGGCACGCACTACTCGGACGACGCCGAGGTCGAGTACGTGCCGGAGTCCCGCATCGCGCCGGCCCGTCGCAGCGCTTACCTGGCCCGCCTCGCGGACCAGGCGATGCTCGGCCTGGCGACGGCGTCGGGCACGGCCTATGCGGCGGATACCGGCGATTCTCCGGATTTAGCGCCGCGCGAAGTTTTTTCGGTCAACGGCTAACGCGCTACTTAGCGGGGCCGATAGCTCAAGGTGTCAGGCCATGGATGGCCTGGCTAACACCACCCAATCACGGAGGATTTCATCATGGGTATGCAGGTCAACACCAACCTCGCGGCAAACAACACGTACCGCAACCTCGCCGCAACACAGAACGACATGTCCAAGTCGCTGGAGAAGCTGTCCAGCGGCCTCCGCATCAACCGTGCTTCGGATGACGCGGCAGGCCTCACCATCTCGGAGGGCCTCAAGTCGCAGGTCGGTGGCCTCATGGTCGCCAGCCGCAACGCCCAGGACGGCATCTCGGTTGTCCAGACCGCTGAAGGTTCCTTGAGCGAGGTGCAGTCCATTCTGCAGCGCGTTCGTGACCTCGCCGTTCAGGCCGGTAACGACTCGAACAACACCGACTCACGCACCGCGATCAAGACCGAGGTGACTGCGCTTACTTCGGAACTGACGAGGATCGCGGGTTCGACCAACTTCAACGGTACTCAGCTCCTGGATGGCAAAAAGGGCTCCTTGAGCTTTCAGATCGGAGCGAATGCAGGCAACAGCAGCCAGATCGTCGTTGACCTGTCCAAGGTCGACGTCTCAAAGGTTGCGTCCGCGCTCACGACTTCGTCCGGATCGTCGGGCTCGGCTTTCGCGATCTCGAGCTTCAGCGCTCTGGACGGTTCTGCAGCCAAGTTCAAGAGCACTACTGCGGGTGGAGTTGTGACGTCCGTCACCACGCTGGCGCTGACGGACGCAACAGGTGCCGCTCAGACATCCTTCGCGAGTGTCGACGATTACGCATCAGCCCTCGGTCGGGATGCGGCGTTCTCGGCCAACTTCAGCGTCAGCGTCACGAAAGACACAAACGGCGCGGGAACTGGACTTGTGGTCACCGCTCTGAATGGTGGAACAGTGTCCACCGCTGTAGCAGATTCGGCGGCTGTAGGTCTGGCCAACGGCGGCGCGACGAACGCACCGGCTGCAGCAGGACTTGACTTCTCGACCGCCGCGGGTGCCAAGGCCGCAATCGCGACCATTGACACACAGCTCAACTACGTATCCACCGCTCGCGCCAACCTCGGCGCCGTCCAGAACCGGTTCGAGTCCGTCGTCAAGACGCTCGCCGTCTCGACGGAGAACCTGACCGCTGCCGGTTCGCGAATCCGCGACACCGACATGGCCGCCGAAATGGTCAAGTACACCCGTTCCAGCATCCTGACCCAGGCCGGTACCGCCATGCTCGCGCAGGCGAACCAGTCCAACCAGGGCGTGCTCTCGCTTCTCCGCTAACCCGGAGTAGCAGAACCTTTCGGGAAACCGCACGGTGAACTATGGCTGGTGGTGACCGAGAGATGAACTGGACCTCATCCCTCGGCCGCCACCAGCCATTCACTGTTTCACTCGCTCAATAATCGTCACGATCACAGCCGGAACGGAGATGCGATGACGAACGCAATTGACGGCCTCGTCAGTGGGCTCGACACTACCTCTCTCATCAACTCCCTGATGAAGGTCGAAGCCGCACCGCAGGCGCTGCTGAAGGCAAAGGTCGCCACCTCCCAGACCTTCATCTCAGCGCTCCAGGGACTCAACAGCCAGGTAGCGGCCCTCGGAACCCTCGCCGCGAACGCCGCGAAGCCCGCCGCCCTCGACCTCTACTCCTCGACCAGTAGCTCGCCGACCATCACGACATCCGTCTCGGCCGGAGCCAGCGCCGGCCAACTCGACGTCGTCGTCGGCGCCCTCGCCTCCAGCCAGGTCGAAGTCTCCGCCGCCCTGACCGTCTGGCCTGCCACGCCGCCCGTGCTCACAATCGTGTCGGGCGGGGTGAGCACCGAAATCACCGCAGCGTCGACCTCGCTTGACGACGTCGTCACCGCCATCAACGCTGCCAACACCGGGGTGACAGCGACCAGGGTCGCATCCGGTGTTGATGCTCTCGGGGCCCCGCAGTACCGCCTGCAGTTCACCGGGACGGCCACCGGTGCCGCAAAATCCTTCGAGGTGCACCAGGGAGCCAAAGCCGATGTGGCCCCGGCCAACGATCTTCTCGCCGCCCCCGGTTCCGCGGTCATTCGCACAGCCAAGGATGCGAGCGTCACCCTCTGGGCCGGCACCGGCGCCGCGCAGACCATCACCTCAGCGACCAACACGTTCTCCAACCTGCTCCCCGGCGTTGCGGTGACCGTATCCGCCATCTCGGTCGACCCGGTGACGATCAAGGTCGCCCGCGACGACGCCCAAATCGGCTCCCTGGCTTCGGGCCTGGTCAGTTCCGTCAACGGCATCTTCGCGCTGATCTCGACGAAGTCCGTGGTCGTCAACAGCACCAACGCCGCGGGTGCCGCCGTGATGTCGCCCGGCGTCTTCACCGGTAAGAGCAGTGTGCGGGACGTCAACCAGAAGATCCTCACGGCCGCGTCGGCTCCGGTCAACGGGCACTCCCCGTCCGAGTACGGCATCAGCATTACGAAGTCCGGCACGATGGAGTTCGACGCGGCCAAGTTCGCCACCGTACTGGCCAAGGACCCGACCACCGTCAAAGCTGCCGTGCAGGAGATCGCCGCCCGGGTCGCCGCCGTGGCCACCGCGGCATCCGACAAGTACACCGGGCAGATCACGTCCCAGATCACCGGCCAGCAGTCCACGGTCAAAGACCTCGGCAACCGGATCGATGCCTGGGACATCAGCCTGGCCACCCGCCGGGCGACCCTGCAGAGCACCTACACCGCGCTGGAGACCCAGCTCAGCAAGCTGAAGGCGCAATCGACCTGGCTGACCGCGCAACTCCCGACCACGACCTCGACCACAGGATGATGATGGCTGTTATGAGCATGATGGGCGGGGCGGCAGCCCGACGCGCACAATTCAACCGCGACGCGATCCTCTCGGCCACCCCGGTGCGCCTGCTGACGATGCTGTACGACCGCCTGCTGCTCGACCTGAACCGCGCTGAGGCCGCGCAGGTGGTCGAGAACTGGCAGATCGCATCCGACAACCTGCAGCACGCCCAGGCGATCGTCTCCGAGCTGATGTCGTCGCTCAAGGTGGACGCGTGGGAGGGCGGCGAAGGACTCTTCGCGATCTACACCTACGTGTCGAACGCGCTGATGAGCGCCAACATCCATCGGGATGTCGACCGTACAAGGGAGAGCATCGCCCTGCTCGATCCGCTGCGCCAGACCTGGCATGAAGCCGCCGACCAGCTTCCCGCGCAGACCACGTCGGCACAATTCGGCGGGGAGTACGGCATTGCCTAGGCCGGCGGGAGCCCGCGAGGAATGGCTGCACGTGCTCGACCAGCTCGAAACGAGCCTGGGCTCCGGGGCACGTGACGCCGTGCTCGCCGTGGAGGGGGAGCGCCTCTCCACCGGGGTGCAGTGGCGCGCCCCCGAACACCTCGGCCAGCTGCCGGCCGACCTCGAGAAACGCGCGAGGCGTCTCATCGCCGGCCAGCTCGAACTCATCCGCGAGATCGAGGATGCCCGCCGTTCGGCCGGCATGCACCTCGCCGCCGTCCGCACGATCCTCTCGGCCCAGCGTACCGACCAGTCCGTCTACCTCGACGTCGCCGGCTAGGCATCCGTCGCCCCGCACCCTGCCTAGCCACCCTCGCGACCCTCGCCGAGCCGTGAGTAAAGCTCCTCAAAACGTCGAAAAGAGGAGCGAAACTCTCGGCTCGGCGAGGTCCGGGGGCGGATTCGGCGCCGATGGGGGAATGTCAGTGCCATGCGCGAGCATGGTGGACGACGGATGTCACGTCATGGCTATGGGGGTGGTGACTCCGGTGGAATCAGTCCCATCAGTAACATCGGCCTCATTCGTATCTATCTCCTAAATAAGCTCAGAAGTATGTGAGTAAGTCTCGACATGGCGTTCGATTTGGTCTACACTCGGGGCATGGCAGGAGCATCCGCACCGCAGTCACCAGCTGCCTCGGCCGAGGTGGCAGATTCGCCCGCGCAGCGAATCGAGTTGGCCGCTCGGGCCATTGTCGCCGTCCTCGACGACATCATGTTCCCGTTGCTGAGCGACGCCGACGCCCTGACTGTGCTCGGCGCGGTCGAGCAGCTCGGCCGCCGGGTTGATGCGGCCCGGGTGTCCACGGCGACGGATGTCGCGGACCGTTCCCGCAGCATCCTCGGCCACGACTCCCTCGCCTGGAAGCAGGGCGCGCGCAACGACGTCGACCTGATCACCCGCTTGACCCGGGTGTCGGCGCGGGAAGCGAACCGGCGGGTGCGGCTCGGCGGCAACGTCAGCCAGCGCCGGGCCGGCACGAGCATGCTCCCGCCCTACTACCCGACCGTCGCCGCGGGGCTGACCAGCGGTGACCTCGGCGTCGACGCGGCGGAGGCCATCGTCACGACCCTCGACAAGGTCAGCCCGAGCGTCGCGCCCGACGACGTCCTCACCGCCGAACGGGCTCTGGTTGCAGCGGCGACCGGCGCGATCACCGAAGAGACCCAGGGGTTGCCCGGGGAGGGGTTCGCGTTCTCCGCAGACCTGATCCGGGGCATGGCCGTGCAGTGGCAGGCGCGGCTGGACCCCGACGGCACAGCCCCGAACGAAGACGTCGCCGAACCGCGCAGCACCGTCGGTTTCGGCGTCCTCCGGGACGGCCTTTACCCCTTGCGGGGCGCGGTCACGGCGGAGCTGCGCGGCATCATGAACGGCATTTTCGACACGTACCTGTCCGCGCACGCCGCTCCGGCGTTCCCCACGGAGGAGGAGCAGGCACGGATGGACTCGGGGGCGTTCATCCCCGGGGCAGAGGCCGCCGCTCTCGGCGACGACCGCAACGGCGGCGAGAAGCGCGCAGACATCCTCCGCGGCATCTTCGAGGCAGCGTCCCGCGACCCGGGCACCCCGTCCATGGGCGGCGCGGCCCCGACCGTGATGGTGCACGTGAACGCCGTCGACCTCGCCGACGGGCACGGCGTCGGTTGGATCGACGGGGTCGAGGCCCCGATCTCGATGCGCACCGTGAACCGGCTGATCTGCGCGGGCGGGTACCGCAAGATCGCGTTCGGTGAGCATGGCGAGGTCCTCCACCTGGGCGTCAGGCAACGATTCTTCAACCGGGCCCAACGCCGGGCGATCGCCGCCCGTGACGGCGGCTGCATCATCCCGGGCTGCCCGGTCAGCGCGGCCTGGGCCGAGGTACACCATGTGATCCCGTGGCTACAGCACGGCCCGACGAATATCGACAACGGAGTTCTCTTGTGCTGGCTGCACCACCACAGCATCGAGACCTCCGGGTGGCTCATCCGCATGGTCCGTGGCAAACCCGAGGTCATGGCACCGGTCTGCTACGACTCAGCACGAGTCTGGGTCCCCGCCCAGCAACACCGGGCCACGGCCAAAGCGAAATAGTCCCGCCGATTCGAGCCCGCACGTTGGCGAAGGCGACGGCGAGACCCCCCCCCTTACGAGTCGAGTTCAGATTCCTGCTTACGAGTGCTCGTCGCCGGCCGATAGCTAGGCACGAGCAGGGATAGCTCACCCACAGGCCACGGATCGGCCGTCATGTCTTCACTGACGACGAATCGGGTAACCGTGCTTGAATCCGTGACCGCCACCGCGTTGACCAGCGCACTGGACGGGCTGGCCCTCCGTCAGCGCACCATCGCGAATAACATCGCCAACGTCAACACCCCGGGCTACCACGCCAAGCGCGTCGCCTTCGAGAGCGCCCTGGCGAAGTCGGTCGCGGCCGGCGACGGCCACACCGCCGCCACCACGGCCAGCTCCCTCGAGCCCACCCGGCTCGACGGCAACAACGTGAACCTCGACACCGAGACCCTCTCCAACACCGAGACCGTGCTGCGCTACCAGTTCGCGGCTCAGGCCGTCAACGGACCGTTCACGGCCATCCGCTCCGCGATGCGCACCAACTGAGGGGCGGCCAGTAATGAGCATCGACGCGATCGGCATCGCCGGTACCGGCCTCACCCTGCACCGCAAATGGCTCGACGCGGTCGCCGACAACATCGCCAACATCAACACCGTCACCCCCACCAGCGGCAAGGCCTTCCAGGCCCGCTACATCGTCGCCCAGGAGGGGCAGGGCACGACCGGTGCCTACGTCTCCGGCACGGCTCTCGGTTCCGAGACCGGCATCCTCACCTACGAGCCCAGCAACCCGCTCGCGGATGCGACCGGTTACGTGCGCCACCCCGACATCGACCTCGGCGAGCAGATGGGCGAGCTGATCATGGCCCAGCGCGGCTACCAGGCCAACGCGGCCGTCGTCGACCGCGCCAAGACCACCTACGAAGCAGCACTGCAGATCGGACGCGGCTGATGACCATCGGATCGATCCCCTCCGTGCAGGCCGTGGCCGGCACCGGCTACCTGTCCGGCATTCAGAACACAGGGAACACGCAGGCGACGGACGGCTCCGGCTTCGGCACCGCACTCGCCGGGGCGGTCGACAACCTCCAGGCCCTGCAGTCCACCTCTAACACCCTCGCGGTGCAGGCGGTCACCGGCAACTTGAACGACATCCACTCCGCCACCATCGCGGCCACCCGCGCCCAGGTCACGCTCGAGCTTGTGGCCGCCGTGCGCAACAAGGGTATTGACGCGTTCAACGAGATCATGAGGATGCAGGCCTGATGCCCCGTCCGATCAGCAACGCCCTACAGGGCCTGGGCCGCGGCATCCAGAGTTTCAGCGTGGCCCAGCGCACGGTTGCCATCATCGGCCTCGCGGTTCTCGTGCTCGGCATCTCGGCGCTCACGATGTGGGCGTCGAAGCCGGCCTACACACCCCTTTTCTCGGGGCTGAGCGGCGCCGACGCGAGTTCGATCGTCGACCAATTGCGCACCGACAGCGTCGACTACCAGCTCAGCGACGGCGGGGCCACGATCCTCGTTCCCGAGGCGAGCGTCTACGACGAACGCCTCAAGGCGGCCGCGGCGGGCCTGCCCACCTCGAGCACGGGCGGCTACGCCCTGCTCGACAAGATGGGCGTCACGTCCTCCGAGTTCCAGCAGTCGGTCACCTACAAGCGGGCGATCGAAGGCGAAATAGCCAACACGATCGGTGCCATGAAGGGCGTCAAGACCGCATCCGTGCGGCTGGCCATCCCCAAGGACAGCGTCTTCGTCTCGGAGAAAAGCGACCCGACGGCATCCGTCTTCGTGGCAACCGAGAATGGCGTGAACCTCAGCTCCGACCAGGTTCAGGCCATCGTCCATCTCACCAGCGCATCGATTGAGGGAATGAAGCCCGCCGATGTCGCCGTGATCGACGCGAAGGGCATCGTGCTCTCCGCGGTCGGCACCGGCACCACCGGCGGCGCCGACCAGCAGGCGAGCGATTACGAACAGCGCGTCCGCGGTGCCGTACAGGCGATGCTCGACCGTGTCGTCGGCCCCGGCAACGCCACCGTCGTTGTCGCCGCCGACATGAGCGCCCAGTCCGCCCAGCGGGTCGAGGAATCGTTCACCACGCCCACGAACGCCCCCTCGCTCAACGAAGCCGTAAAAACCGAGACGTACAGCGGAACGGGCGGCGCCGCCGGTTCGGCCGCGGGCGTCCTCGGCCCCGACAACATCGCGGTGCCCGCCGGCGCCGGCAAGGACGGCACGTTCACCTCCTCCGACACCACCAAGAACAATGCCGTGAACAAGGTCACCGAGACCCGGACGATCCCGGCCGGGTCCATGAACCGGCAGACCGTGTCCGTGGCCCTCAATAAGGATGCCGCCGCCAAGCTCAACATTTCCGACGTCACCTCCCTGGTCTCCTCCGCCGCCGGCATCGACACGAAACGCGGGGACGCGGTCACGGTGCAGGTTGTCAGCTTCAACGGTGCCGGGGCCGCCGACGCAGCGACAGCCCTCGCCGCCGCGGACGCCTCTGCCGCGGCCGACCGGTTTGCCGGCATCCTGCGGGTCGCCATCATCACCGTGGGCACCGTGCTCACGTTCATGCTCGGCCTCTTGCTGTATGCGCGCCGCTCACGCCGCCAGAGCCGGGAAGCCATCGAGCTTGACGAGATGATCGAGGCACGGCCTGTCCTGACCGCCCCGGTGGTCCCGTTTCCGATGCCGGCGGCAGCCACTCCGCTCTACATCGACCCGACTCCCACGGTCGCGTTCGCCGGCCTTCCCGACGCCGATCGCATGCGCGTGGAGATCGACGCCCTTGCCCAGCGCGACCCGGGAAAGACGGCCGAATACCTGCGCAGCCTGATGGATGATCGGCAGCCCGTATGATCGACGCGTCCACGGTGCTGACCGGAACCCAGAAGGTCGCCGTGCTGCTGATGAGCATGGAGCGCCAGCACGCGACGGAGGTGATGAAGCAATTCACCGAGAGTGAAGCCGCGGATATCACCGCCGAGATCGTGCAGATGCGCCGGGTCGACCCCGACGTCACCGAAACGGCCGTCCTGGAATTCCACGACCTGACCCAGAAGGGCACGCGCAACTCACGCGGCGGTCACGCCTACGCGGTCGGCCTGCTCGAGGCCTCCTTCGGCGCCGATAAGGCCGCCGGCGTCATGAGCAAGGTGGCGTCCTCGATGGCCGGCAAGGCGTTCGAATTTCTCGACGCGGCCGAACCGATCCAGGTACTCACCCTGCTCGACGGGGAACTGCCGCAGACGATCGCACTGGTGCTCGCGCACCTGCGACCCGAGCACGCCTCTGCGGTGCTCGGCGGGCTGGACAGCCCGATCCGCACCCAGGTCGCGCAGTGCATCGCCGGAATGGGCACGGCTACGCCCGAAGGGATCCGAGTCGTCACGGAAACCCTCAAGGCCCGGGTTGGGACCGTCTCGACGACCCGCGACGCAGTGCAGGTCGTCGGTGGTATTGAGCCTCTCGTCGAGATCATCAACCGTTCTGACGTGGCGACCGAGCGGGCGCTGCTCGAGGCGCTCGACGCCAGCGACCCGGTGCTCGCCGAAGAGGTGCGCTCACGGATGCTCACCTTCGGCGACATCATCAAACTGGAGAACCGCGACGTGCAGCAGGTCCTGCGCGGGATCGATGCCGCGATCCTCGCCATTGCGATGAAGGGCTCTACCGACGGGGTGGTCGAGATCATCCGCACCAACCTCTCCGAGCGCAACCGGGAGATCCTCGACGACGAGGTCAAGGCCATGGCGCCCGTGCGGGTGTCCCAGGTCGAGGAGGCCCGCGCCACGATCGTGCGCGCGATCCGCGACCTCGAGGCCCAGGGGACCATCACCGTCAAACGGGCGGACGAGGACGACTATGTCGTCTGAGGCGCGGTCGTCTGAGGCGCGATTCTCGACGGTGTCGTTCCCGAATCTGCGCGACGTGAACCGTGACCGGGTCGACGAACAGTCCCGCGCCCGCGGCCACGCCGCCGGCTACGCCGAGGGACTGCGCGCCGCCGCCCAGGCGGTCGACGCCCGGATGGCCCGGCTCGACGCCGAACACGCCGCCGTCGTGTTGAGAGGGCAGGCCGAGATCGACCGCGCCATCGTCCTGCTCGGAGCCGCCGCCGCGGCGCTCGACGAGCGCACGGTACCCGTGTTGCGGGAGGCCGAAGCCACCCTGGTCGCGACAGCACTCGAACTGGCCGAGGCGATTCTCGGGCACGAGCTCAGCGACGCCGGCAATTCCTCCCGGTTCGCTCTCGGCCGGGCCCTCGACCACGCGGCCGACGACACCCCCCACACGGTGCGGATGAACCCCGAGGACCTCGACGTGATCGACCGGGCCACCCGGGAGCGGGCCGGCGTCCGTTTCACGGCGGACCCGAGCCTGGTTCGCGGCGACGCGATCACCGAATTCGCGGACGGTTTCCTCGACGCCCGCATCAGCACCGCCCTCGAGCGGGCGAAGGCCGCGCTGCAGGGTGAGACAGCATGAGCCTGGCCACCGCCATCCGTCTGGCTCGCCCTCAACGGGTCGGCGTCGTCTCCTCGATCGTCGGCCTCGGGCTCGAAGTTCGCGGCTTGAACTCGGCGATCGGCGACCTCGTCACGATCGGCGAACTCCGCGAGGTGGACGCCGAAGTGGTGGCCACGACTCGGGACGGCATCCGGTGCATGCCCCTGGGCCGGATGACCGGGATCCGCATCGGGGCCCCGGTCCGTTCCGACGGAACGCCGCACCTCGTGCCCACCGGCACCGGGCTCTTCGGCCGCGTCATCGACGGGCTCGGCCGCCCGATCGACGGCAAGGGTCCGCTCGCCGTTGATTCCTTCGTCTCGATCGACCACGACAGCCCCTCCGCGATGCAGCGCTCGCGCATCACGACCCCGCTGCAGCTCGGTGTGCGCGTGCTCGACACGCTGACGACCGTCGGCAAAGGCCAGCGGATGGGCCTGTTCGCCGGGTCGGGAGTGGGCAAGTCCTCGCTCCTCTCCATGATCGCCCGTGGCACCGACGCCGAAGTCTCCGTGATCGCCCTGGTGGGGGAGCGCGGCCGGGAAGTGCGCGAGTTCCTCGAGGACGACCTCGGTCCGGAGGGCCTCGCACGGTCCATCGTGGTGGTCTCCACGTCGGACGAGCCGGCCATGATGCGGCTGCGCGCCGCCTTCGTCGCCACCCGCATCGCGGAATCCTTCCGCGACACGGGTGCCGACGTGATGCTGATGATGGACTCGCTCACCCGCGTGGCCATGGCCCAGCGCGAAATCGGCCTCTCCGTCGGCGAACCGCCGGCCACCCGCGGGTACCCGCCGTCGACCTTCTCCCTGCTGGCGCGGCTGCTCGAACGGGCCGGCACCGACGAAGCCGGTTCAATCACGGGCGTCTACACCGTCCTCGTCGACGGGGACGACCACAACGAACCGATCGCGGATGCCGCACGGTCCATTCTGGACGGCCACGTCGTGCTCGACCGCAAACTCGCCGTTCTCGGCCACTTCCCCTCCATCGACGCCCTCGCCTCGATCTCCCGGGTCGCCTCCCGGGTCAACGACCCGCACCAGAACCAGATCGCGGGCACGCTGCGCACGGTGCTCGCCGCCCGGCGCAACGCGCAGGACCTGCTGGACGTGGGTGCCTACCGGCAGGGCACGAATCCGCTCGTCGACGCTGCCGTCGCCAACGAGGGCGCGATCAACGCCTTCCTGCAGCAGCGGATGGACGACCAGACCCCGGCATCCGAAGCCTGGGCCCAGCTCGACACAATCAACCGAATCCTGGGGGTCCACTGATGGCACGCGCCTTCGCTCTGGCCGGATTGTTGCGCCTGCGGCACCTGCAACAGGACCAGGCCGCCGCCGACCTCGCCGCGGCCAATGCCCTGTCCCAGGCGAACCTGGCCCGGCGGGACCAGGCCCGGACCGCCCTGGCCGGCCTCCCCAGCCTGGCCAGCGGGGCCGAAACGCTGTCCGCGATCGCCGCTGCACGGGCCTCGGCCCGCAGCATGCTGGCTGAGATGGAGACCCACGGCCGCAACTACCAGTTCGCGGTCGGCGAGGCGCAGCACGTCTTCGACGCCAGGCGCGCCGAATCCGTCGGCCTCGAGAAGCTCTCCGACCGGCATGCGGTCATCGCCCGGGCCGAGGAACTCCACGCCGAGCAAACGGTCCTCGACGAGATCGCGTCCAGCGGCTGGCACCGGGCCCGGCGTGGGGGCCGCTCATGAGCATGGTCGACGCCCTCAGCCGGATCGGCCAGATCCAGGCCGCCCTCGAACAGTTCAACACCGTGCAAGGCACCAAGGCTGCGGCGGCGACCGCCGCTTCGGCCGGCGCGTCGACGTTCGCCAGCGCGCTCGCCTCCGCGACCGGCACGTCCGCGACGGGCTCCGCCAGAGCGACACCGGCAACGGGAAGCGCCACCGGCACCGACATCGTCGCCGCCGCAGAGAAGTACCTCGGGGTGCCCTACGTCTTCGGTGGGGAGGACGGGAGCGGGATGGACTGCTCCGGACTCGTGCAGACGGTATATGCCGACATGGGCATAACCGTCCCGCGCCTCGTGTCCGGGCAGATGAAGATCGGCACCGAGGTCGGTTCCCTCGCCCAGGCCAAGCCGGGCGACCTCATCGTCACCGGCGGCGGTGAGCACATCCTGATCTACGCCGGAAACCACAAGGTCATTCACGCGCCTTACGAGGGGCGCACCGTCTGCCTCGTCGAGGCCTACATGGACGACTCGGACATCGACACCATCCGGCGGGTCATCCCGGATGCGCCGGCGGCCCCAGCCTCGGCTGCCGGCACCACCGACCTCGTCGGGGCGGCCCTGGCCTCCCTGATGAACGGCAGGTCCTGATGAGTGGCGCCGTCGGGCGTCTTCTGTCAGCACTCACACCGGCCACCACGCCTCGTGGCGTCCCGGATGTGCGCGTGGGGCAGGGTGCGGGCGCCTTCGCATCCGTTTTTGAGGGCACCCTGGCCGCTGCGTCCGCACCGGCCAGCGCGCTGGCAACGTCCGGGGATCAATTGCCCTCCACGCCCCATCAGGCAACGGATGCCGCGGACTCCACGTCAGCGGACTCGGATCCGACTGCTGTTCAGCCGGCCATACCCATCGGCATGGCCGTACCGGTGCCCACACCTCTGCCCGCGCCGGTGCCTGTGCCGGTGCCTGTGCCGGTGCCTGTGCCGCTCGCGCCTTCGACGGCCGTCCAGTCGGCCGTCCAGCCGGCGGGGGAGACCGAGGGGGGAACGACCGGCACCGCTCCGACCGAGCCGTCGCCACTCCCTCCGGCGGCGTCCGATGCCGATTCGCCGACCGCGGAGTCCACGCCGGCCGCCGGCCCGGCTCACGGCAGCGGCTCAGCACCGGGCTTTCCGGTCCCGGCCGCACCGGCGGCCGCGGCCGCTCCTCCCGCACCGGCTCCTCCCGCACCCGCTCCTCCCGCACCGGCTCCTCCCGCACCGGCTCCTCCCGCACCGGCTCCTCCCGCACCCGCCTCCACCCCCGCGGCGGCTGATCTTGCCTCGGTCGCCGCACCGTCCGGCCCGACAGCCAACACCCCCGCGTCCGGGCCTACATCTGCTGCGGTCGACGCGTCCGCGTTCGCTGCGGTCGCCGCTGCGGTCGCGGCGACGGACGCCCCCGCAGCGGCGGAGCCACGCCGCAACCTCGATCCGGACCTGAACTCCGCCGCGACCCTACGCCCCGTCGTCGTGGGCAGCGCCACGACACCGAGCACGCCCGCGGCAGCGTCGGCCGTCCCGTCCAACGTGCCCGCGGCATCCGTGCCGGTCGTGCCACTGACGACCCAGGTCGCCCGCACCCTGTTCACCCTCGCCGGCGCCGCGGCCGGCGACCACGTGATGACGATCCAGGTCAGCCCCGACAACCTCGGCCCGGTGACCGTGCGGGCCCACCTGGGCGCCGACGGCATCCGGGTCGAACTCTTCGTTCCCACCGACCTCGCCCGCGACGCGCTGCGCGCCATTCTGCCTGACCTGCGCCGAGACCTCGCGAGCGGCGGGCTGAATGCCCAGCTCGACCTCTCGAACCGCGACCAGGCATCCGGCGACGGGGCCGCCCGCCAGTTCGCTGCGACGCCCGTCCGTCCGGCTCAGGCCCGCGAACCGGCCGAACCGGCCGTGTTCCACGCGGTTCGGTTCAGCAACTCCCACACCATCGACGTACTGGCCTAGAGAAGAAGAAACGAGATCCCGTGACCATCGACGCAGTCGCCGCCACCACCGCCACCACCGGCATGTACACCACGACCCCCACCCGCACGCCGAAGCAGGCCCTGGACTCCGAGGCGTTCATGGCGCTCCTCGTGACGCAACTGCGCAACCAGGACCCCAGCTCGCCGATGGACACCAACCAGATGATCTCCCAGACCACGCAGCTCGCCATGATGGAGAAGCTCTCTGCCCTGTCCACCACCGCGGACGAGAACTTCTCCCTGCAGATGCGGGTCGCGGCGGCTGCCCTCGTCGGCCAGGACGTCACCTACACGAAGGCCGACGGCACCAGCGCCACCGGCACCGCGTCGGCCGTGTCCTACACCGGCACCGTGCCCCAGGTCACGATCAACGGCACGAGCGTCGCCCTCGACGCGATCTCCGGCGTCACCGCCGGACCCGTCGCGGCGCCCGCCATCTGACCGGCTCGTTCCCACCTCACCGACTCCACCGTTTTCGTCCGACTCCCGCTCTTCTCCTGACGTTTTCCTCCTGAAAGGCAGCACCCATGCTTCGTTCCCTGTACTCCGGTATCTCCGGCCTCCGATCGCACCAGACCATGCTCGACGTCACCGGCAACAACATCGCCAACGTCAACACAACGGCGTTCAAGGCATCCGCGACCCAGTTCCAGGACACCCTGTCGCAGCTCAGCCAGGGCGCCGGCGGCCCGCAGGCCGAGGTCGGCGGCACCAACCCGGCGCAGGTCGGACTCGGAGTCAAGGTCGCCGGCATCTCCACCAACTTCGCGCAGGGCTCGTCCCAGGCCACCGGCAAGGCCACCGACATCATGATCTCCGGCGACGGATTCTTCGTCACCCAGCTTGGCGGCGAAACCCTGTACAGCCGCGCCGGAGCCTTCGACTTCGACGCCCAGGGGCGGCTCGTCACCCCGGCAGGCGCCATCGTGCAGGGTTGGAACGCCGTCGGCGGCGTCATCAACCAGGGTGGAACGACGGGGAACATCACGTTGCCGCTGCAGACCGTCTCGGCAGCCACGGCAACCACGACTGCATCCGTCGGCGGCAACCTCCCGTCCGACGCCGCTGCCGGCACCGTGTTCAGCCGAGACGTGAAGGTCTATGACGGATCCGGCACGGCCCGCTCCCTCGACCTGACATTCACGTCCACCGGCCCGGGCGCCTGGACGGTCACGGGACTCGATGGCGCGACCGCATCGACATCCGCCGCTCTGACCTTCGCCGATGGCAAGCAGACCTCCGCGACCACCAACATCACGTTCGGCAGCGGCGCCATCACGGTGGACCTGTCCGCCGTCGAGGGATTCGCCGGCCTCTCCACCGTTGCCGTCAACGACCAGAACGGCAAAGCCGCCGGCACGCTGAAGTCCTTCACCCTGGGCAAGGACGGCACCCTGGTCGGTTTGTTCAGCAACGGCGGCCAGGAAGCCATCGGCCGGATCGCCCTCGCGACCTTCTCCAACCCCGGCGGGCTCGAGAAGGCCGGCTCCTCGGAGTACCGGTCCACCTTCAACTCCGGCAATGCGGCCCTGGGCGCCCCCGGCACCGGCGGACTCGGCTCGCTGACCGGGGGAGCGCTCGAGATGTCCAACGTGGACCTCTCCCAGGAGTTCACCAACCTCATCGTCGCGCAGCGCGGCTTCCAAGCCAACGCGCGCATCATCACCACGTCCGACGAGGTACTCCAGGAACTGACGAACCTGAAGCGCTAGGCGTCTAACCAATTCGACGGAGATTCTGCCTGAAAAGTACCCTTTTCGGGGTGTGCGGGCCCGATTCCGGCAAAATCTCCGTCGAATTCGCTCGCCAGCTGCCCGACGTCGGAGCCCGCGGCGGCCGGGACGGGGTCCTGGGGCCCCGTGAACGTCGTCCCGGCCGAAACAGCTAACCCTGCGGTCGGGGCGGCCGACAGTGCAGCGTGACGGTCACACGGGTCGTCAACTGGCAGGGACGGTTCCCATGATCGTAGTGACTCGGCTGAATGACAGTCAGTTCGCGATCAATCCCGACCTGATCGAACGCATCCATGCCAGCCCCGACACCACGCTCGTGATGGTCGACGGCGCCAAGTTCATCGTCACGGAGAGCCTCGAGGACGTGATCGAGAAGATCGCCCGCTTCCGGGCGCACGTGATCTCTCTCGCGTACCTCACCGAGGACTCCCAGTACAGCAGTGGGGCCAGGACCCTGGAAATCGTCGGCGGGCCGCATGCCATCGCGCACGTCATCGAACCGGGCAGCACCGTTCCCTCCCGGCCCCGGAGAATCTGATGGATCCGGCAACCCTGGTCGGGATCGCCCTCGCCTTCGGCTCCCTGTTCGCCATGATCACGATCGAGGGCGGCCATCTCTCCTCGATTCTCCTGCCCGCGCCGATGGTGCTCGTCTTCGGGGCGACGATTGCGGTCGGCATCGCCGGCGGCACGATCAGGGACGCGATTTCCGCGTTCAAGGCCATCCCCGGCGCCTTCATCGGCAAGACCACCCCGCCGCAACAGGTCATCGACCAGGTCGTCGGCCTGGCGGAAAAGGCCCGCAGTGCCGGACTTCTGGCCCTTGAGCAGGAGGCCGACAACGTCAATGACCCCTTTCTGCGCGGCGCCCTGCAGAACATCGCCGACGGCACTGACGGCGATGAACTGCGCATCCTGCTCGAAGACGAACTCGCGACCGCCACCAAGGCCAGCCGCAATGCGTCCAAGTTCTTCACCAGCCTCGGCGGATACGCCCCGACCGTCGGCATCATCGGCACCGTCATCTCACTCACCCACGTGCTCGAGAACCTCGACACTCCCTCGACCCTGGGCCCGATGATCGCGGCCGCGTTCGTGGCGACCCTGTGGGGGCTGCTCTCGGCCAACTTCCTCTGGCTGCCGATCGGTAACCGGCTCAAGCGATTGAGCGACATCGAGGTCGAACGGATGACCCTGCTGCTGGAGGGCGCCCTCGCCGTGCAGGCCGGGAGCCAGCCACGGCTGCTCGGAGAGCGGTTGCGGGCCATGGTCCCGGCGACCCCCGCCAAGACGGCCAGGTCCGCGAAATCCGGGAAGCCCGACAAAGCCGGCAAGGCTGACAAACCTCTGCCCAAGGCCGCATGAGCGGGCATGGCCGCGGTAGCGGTCGCGGTCGCAGCCGCGGCCTCGAAGAAGAGCACGTCGAACACGTCGACGAGCGCTGGATGGCGTCCTACATGGACATGGTCACCGTGCTGATGTGCATGTTCATCGTGCTTTTCGCGATGTCCACCGTCGACCAGGCGAAATTCCTCCAGCTGAAGAACTCCCTCGCGACCGGATTCGGTGTCGTCGACGTGGGCAAGGTGGACACCGCCAAGGGGGTCGTCGTCACCAAGGACAAGGCGAACCAGGGCGAGGTGACCGGGTTCACGAAGCTGGATCTCGCCGTGGCGGAGGTCGCGGATCTCACGGCGGCGCAGAAGGCACTGCAGGATGCCGTCGACGCCAAGGGCCTCGGCCAGCTGGTGCAGTTCACGATCGACTCACGGGGACTCACGATCGGCCTGGTCGGCTCGGAGGCGTTCTTCGCCCCCAACCTTGCCAACTTCAGCCCGCAAGCCGAACAGGTGCTCGACGCGATCGCACCGGTCCTGGCCTCGAACACCCGCGAGGTGAAGATCGAGGGGCACGCCGATCGGCACGGCGTCACCCTCAACTACCCGACCGACTGGGAGCTGTCCTCCGCCCGCGCAACTGCGGTGCTCAGACGTCTGGTCGAGTCGGGCGGCGTCGCCCAGGAACGGATCTCCGCGGTCGGCTTCGGGTCGGCACGGCCTGTCGCCGACGGGGGGGACCTGGCAGCGATGGCCCAGAATCGGCGGGTGGACGTCGTGCTGCTCTCGAACCAGCCCGACGACATCCGTGCACTCATCCCCTCGGTCCTGGACGGCACGGCCACCGAAACCGGGGTTCCGGCAAACGGAACGACAACGACCGGGGCCGAAACATCCGTGGCGGTCACTGCTAACTGATTGCCGTCGCCGGTCGATAGTCACCGACGTGACGGTCCAGGAACAGGTGAAAATTGGCGTGCCCGCTTCTGCGACGCGCCCGGTCGAGGTGTACGACTTCCGTCGGCCGACGACCCTCGCACGCGAGCACTCCCGCGTGCTCGAGCTTGCCTTCGAGACGTTCGCCCGCCAGTGGGGCACCCAGCTGACCGCGAAGGTTCGCGTCATGTCCCAGGTCAAGTGCGACGGCGTCATCATGCGCACCTACGACGATTACGCGGCATCGCTCCCATCGACGACCGCCATGGTGCTGTGCTCGGTCGAGGGCATTATGGCCAAGGTCGTCATCCAATTCCCTACCTCGGCGGCCCTGTCCTGGGTCAGCCACATGCTCGGCGGCACCAGCAATGCGCCCCTCCCGGAGCGGGCGTTCACCCAGATCGAGCAGGCCATCGTGCGCCGGCTCGTGGACGATGCGCTCGAGGATCTGCGCTACTCGCTCGGGTCCCTGCTCGTGCACCAGATCTCCGTGGGCACCATCCAGTACAACTCCCAGTTCGCCCAGGCGGCCGCCACCGCCGACCTGATGATCGTGGCCACGTTCTCGATGCGGATCGGGGAGGGCAGCGCCGTTGCGACGCTGGCCATCCCCGCCGACGCACTACTGCCGCAGCTCGTCGAGTCGAACCCCGCCGGTGCCTCAGAGGACCCGGAGCAGCTTCTGCAGGCCCAACTGGCCTGGGTGCCGGTGGACGTTTCGCTGCAGCTGGCCCCGATCCGGGTGCTGCCGAGCGTCATCCTCGGCCTCGCGGTCGGCGATCTTCTGGCCGTGCCGCACTCCACTCACCGTCCCCTCGACGTCGTCGTCGACGGTCTGCCGCTGGCCCGCGCGGCCCTCGGTTCCAACGGTTCCCGCCTGGCCTGCATCGTCATCGATACCGAGGAATGAACATGAGCCCTACCTCCACCACCCTGCACATGGCGGCCGTTGACGCCCTCCTCGGTGTCCTGCCGACCCCGAGCCGGCTGCGAGCCGAGCCCTGCTCCGGCGCCGCCCTCGCGGGCCGGCTCGGTGCCGCGGTCGTCGCCTCCTTCGTCGGGGCGACATCGGCCGACCTCGCGGTGGTCCTGGCCGATCCGGCCTCACTCGACGCGGCCGGCGGCCAGGAGTCCTCGCTCGTCTCCCGCCAGGATGTGCTCCGTCCCGCCCTCGAAAACGCGGCAGCCGTGCTCGGCGTCGGCGTGCTCGGCGACACGAGGGTCGAAGACGCGACCGCGCTCGTCTCCGACGCCAACACGGTCGTCTACGAGCTCACCGGCGACGGGGCCGTCACCGGCTGGTTCGCGATCCGCCTGCGCGACAACGGGCCGGCCGGGCAGAACGGCCGTGCATCCCAGTCCGTCGTCGGCAAGCTCGGCCGCATCAACAGCGTCGAAATGGCGCTCACGGTCGAGATCGGCCGCACCCGGATGTCGGTGCGGGACGTGCTCGCCCTCGAGCCGGGCGCCGTCATCGAGCTCGACCGTTCCGCCGGGGCACCCGCCGACATCCTCCTCAACGGCCGCCTGATCGCCCATGGGGAGATCGTCGTCGTCGACCAGGACTACGCCGTGCGCATCACCCAGATCCTCGACGTGGCCGAGAGCCTCACCTAAATGGACACCGTCGTCGTTGCCCTTCGGGTCGCCCTGTCCCTGGCCGCTGTGCTCGGGCTGCTCTGGGTGCTGCAGCGACGGCTGACCAAATCCGCGCGCGGCGGCCGCAGCGCCAACCTCGTGACCGTGGTCGGACGCCAGGGCCTCGGCCAGAAGGCATCCGTGGTGGTCGTCGACATCGAGGGGCGCAGGTTCGTGCTCGGCGTGACCGAACAGTCCGTGAGCGTGCTCCATACGGGCGAGCAGACGGATGCCCCGGCCGACTTCGCCCGCGAACTCGCCGATGCCGGGCGAGGCGACGCCGAGCTGGCCCCGCCCTTCATCCTTCGTCCCCGCCGCGACCGGCCGGCACCCGGCCGCCTGGCCGGCTCGATCCTGTCCCCGGCGACCTGGCAGCATACCGCCGCCGCGCTGCGGCAGAACCGGTGACCTGGGTAACCGTGACCAGCACAGGCCGGCGCCGGGACATCGCCCGGTACCTGGTGATGGCGGCCCTCGTTCTCGTGATCGTCGCGGCCATCGTCATGCTGGTCACGACCGCGGGCCACGCCGCACCGATCGACCCCGTCACCCCGACCGCTCCGGCCACGCCCGCCCCGCCGAGCGGCGGCGGACTCAACGTGCAGATCAACGGCCCGGACGGCGCCCCCTCCTCGGCGATCGTCACCCTGATCGGCATCACGCTGTTGTCGGTCGCGCCGGCCCTGCTGCTGATGATGACGAGCTTCACAAAGATCTTCGTCGTGCTCGCCATGACCCGCAACGCGCTCGCTCTGCCGTCGATCCCGCCCAACCAGGTTCTCGCCGGACTGGCGCTCTTCCTGTCGCTGTTCATCATGGCGCCCATCCTCACCGACATCAACGACCACGCCTTGCAGCCCTACCTGAACGGCGCGATGTCCTTCGACGACGCCGTCACGCTCGGGTCCGGGCCGCTGCGCACGTTCATGCTCGCGCACACCCGCGAGGAAGACCTGGCCCTGATGACTCGGGCCGCCGACCAGGCCAACCCTGTGAGCCGGGACGCGGTGTCGTTGCTCACCCTGATCCCCGCCTTCATGATCTCCGAGCTGCGCGCCGCGTTCATCATCGGTTTCGTCATCTTCATCCCGTTCCTCGTGATCGACCTGGTCGTGTCCGCGGCGCTGATGTCGATGGGCATGATGATGCTGCCGCCGGTGATGATCTCGCTGCCGTTCAAGATCCTGCTCTTCGTGCTCGTCGACGGCTGGGGGCTCATCATCACGACCCTGATCACCAGTTACCGGGGTGGCTGAGTGGACACCAACGCCGTCCTGGACATCGGGATGCAGGCCATCATCATCGCCGGCAAGCTGTCCGCCCCGATCCTGATCACCGCCCTCGTCGTCGGGTTCGCCATTTCCCTTCTCCAGTCGATCACCCAGATCCAGGAGGTGACGCTGTCCTTCGTGCCCAAGGCGATCGCGGTCTGCCTGGCCCTGCTCATCTCCGGGCACTGGATGATCTCCGAGATCGTCGCCTTCACCAACGCTCTCTTCGAGAAGATCCCCTCACTCATCGGCGGCGGCTGACGTGGATCTCACCCTCGACTTCGCCTGGATCGAAGCGGTCACCCTCGCGGGCGTGCGAATGGTGGCCTTCATAGTCGTAGCGCCGCCGTTCTCCTATAACGCGTTTCCGCTGCGCGTGAAGGGAATGCTGGCGCTCGGCCTCGCCCTGGCCGTCTCCCCGCGGGTCACCCCCGGGTACGTCTCGCCTGACACCGCCGGTTTCATCGTCGCGCTCCTGCTGGAGCTCCTGGTCGGCGGAGTGCTGGGTTTCCTCGTGCTCGTGATTTTCTCGGCGCTGCAGTCCGCGGGCAACCTGATCGACATGTTCGGGGGCTTCCAGCTGGCCCAGGGCTTCGACCCGCAGGCCATGGTCAACGGCGCCATGTTCACCCGGCTCTACCAGATGACGGCCCTCGCACTCCTGTTCGCGTCGGGCGGGTACCAGCTCATCATCGGCGGCCTCAGCCGCACCTTCGACGCGCTCCCGCTCGGGGGAGGGCTCGACCTCGCCGTGCCGATGCAGGCCGTCACCGCCGCCGTGGGCCAGATGGTCCTCGCGGCCGTTCAGATCGCCGGCCCGCTCATCGTCGTCCTGTTCCTCGCCGACGCCGGCCTCGGCCTGCTCACCCGGGTCGCCCCGGCCCTGAACGCCTTCGCCCTCGGCTTCCCGCTCAAGATCCTGATCACCCTCACCCTCGGCGCGGCCGGTTTCGTCGCGCTTCCGCGGATCGTCTCCTCGCTCACCGGCGACGCCGTGAGCACGATGCTGGGGGTGAAATAGATGTCCGACTCCGGTGAGAAGACCGAACAGGCGACCGAGAAACGGATGCGCGAGGTCCGGTCCAAGGGTCAACTCTCCAAGTCCCAGGACCTGACTGCATGGCTCGGGATCGGTGCGGCGGCGGTGATGACCCCGGTGACCGTCGGACTGGCCGCGCAGGCGGGAACCGGTCAGATGCTGAACATCCGGATGCTCATCGCCCGCCCGGACCCGGACCTCGCCGTGCAGATGCTCGGGGAATCGCTCGGCTCGATGGCGGGCATCCTCACGCCGATGCTGGCGACCGTCTTCGTCGTCGTGTTGGGCGGGGCCGTCGCACAGGGCGGGGTGCACTTCAAAAGGGTGGCCGGCAAGTATGAGCAGTTCAACCTGGTCACCGGCCTCGGGCGCACGTTCGGCGGTCAGGCCGTGTGGCAGGGGGTCAAAGCCCTGCTCAAGACCATCGCCGTCGGCGTGGTGCTCACCCTGGTGATCCAGGGGCTCACCCCCGTTCTGATGACCGCCGGCGGTCTGCCGGTGACAGCCCTGATCGACGCGGCGACGGGCGGGGCGGTCTCGCTGGTGCAGTCGGCCGTCATCGCCGGCCTCGTGCTCGCCGCGGCCGACGTCTTCGTCGTCATGAAGCGCAACCGCAAACGCACCCGGATGACCAAGAAGGAGGTCACCGACGAGAACAAGAGTTCCGAGGGTGACCCGCAGGTCAAGTCCCAGCGTCGATCGCGCCAGCTGGCGATGAGCCGCAATCGGATGATCGCCTCGGTCGCGACCGCCGACGTCGTGCTCGTCAATCCCACCCACTTCGCCGTCGCGCTCAGATACGAGCCGGGCAAGTCCGCGCCCCGCGTGGTCGCCAAGGGGGCCGGCGTGATCGCCGCCCGCATCCGCGAGCAGGCGGAAACCGACGGGGTGCCGATCGTGCGGGACATCCCGCTCGCCCGCGCCCTGCACAGCGCCTGCGACCTCGGCCAGGAGATCCCGATCGAGCTTTACAACGCGGTCGCCCGGGTGCTCGCCTTCGTGCTCGCCCTGAAGGCGCGCGGCTCCGGCGCCTCGACCGGCGTGCACACCATGAACGACCTTGCCCCGGCTTCAGGAGGCCTCCGATGAAAAGCACGTTCGCCAAGCTCGCCGTCCCGATCGGCGTCGTCGGCATCATCCTTCTGCTGGTCGTTCCGGTGCCGGCCGTGCTCCTGGACGTGCTGATCATCATCAACATCCTGCTCGGGCTGGTGGTGCTGCTGACGACCATGTTCGTCAAGAAACCCCTCGATTTCTCCGTGTTCCCCTCTCTGCTGCTGGTGGCCACCCTGTTCCGCCTGGGCCTGAACGTGGCCTCGACCCGGCTCGTCCTGGGCGACGGCTACGCCGGGCAGGTCATCGCCTCCTTCGGCCAGGTCGCGGTCGGCGGCTCGATCATCATCGGTGCCGTGATCTTCCTGATCCTGGTCGTGATCCAGTTCGTCGTCGTCACCAAGGGAGCTGAGCGGGTGGCGGAGGTCGGGGCGCGCTTCACCCTGGACGCCATGCCGGGCAAGCAGATGGCGATCGACGCGGACCTGAACGCCGGCCTGATCACCGACATCCAGGCCCGGGAACGCCGAGCCGAGGTGTCCGCCGAAGCCGACTTCTACGGCGCCATGGACGGCGCGTCCAAGTTCGTGAAGGGCGACGCGATCGCCGGGATCATCATCATCATCATCAACCTGGTCGGCGGTATCGCGATCGGCATGGTGCAGCGCGGCCTGTCGATCACCGATGCCATGAGCACCTACTCGCTCCTCACCATCGGCGACGGCCTCGTCACCCAGATCCCGGCCTTGCTGATGGCGGTCTCCACCGGCATGATCGTGACGCGTTCCAACGTGGAATCCGACATCGGCGCCACCGCATCCGCGCAGCTCACCCAATCCCGCAACGCCCTGATGATCGCCGGCGCCGCCGCGCTGCTGATGTCCCTCATCCCGGGCATGCCGATCATCCCCTTCGTCGTGATCGGGGTGGGCCTGATCGTGTTCTCCCAGCGGATCAAGGCGGGCGAGGCCCGCGAGCAGGCGGGGCGTGAGGCCGCTGTGAGCCTGGAGAGCCAGGCACCCCGGTCGGACACCCCTGAAGACCTGATCGAGACGATGCGGGTGCACGCCCTCGAGATCCTGCTCGCCCCCGACCTCGTGGACCTGGTCTCCGGCGCGCAGGATGACCTGCTCGCGCGGGTGCGCGCGCTGCGCCGCAAAATCGCGATGGACCTGGGCGTGGTCGTACCCCCCGTGCGCACCCGGGACAGTGTTGAACTGCCCTCGTCGACGTATGTGATCCGGATCGCGGGGGTCGAGGCCGGGCGCGGACTCGCCCCGGCCGGCAAGGTCCTCGCCCTCGGCGACTTCCTCGACGGGCTGCCCGGCACCGCAACGGTCGAGCCCGTCTTCGGGCTGGCCGGCAAGTGGGTGCCGAGCGAGATGCGGCACAGCGCCGAGATGGTCGGCGCGACGGTCATCGACCGGGTCTCGGTGCTGATCACCCACCTGTCCTCGATCATCACCGGCAACGCGGCGCGGCTCCTCACCCGGGAAGACGTGCGCGTGCTCACCGACGGCGTGCGGCAGGTCAATCCCGCCGCCGTCGACGACCTCATCCCCGGGATGCTCTCCCTCGCCGAGGTGCAGCGTGTGCTGCAGGGTCTGCTCGTCGAGCTCATCCCGATCAACGACCTTCCCCGCATTTACGAGGCGCTCTCCCTCCGGGCCAAGGTCTCGGCCGACCCGGAGGGGCTGATCGAGGCTGCCAGGCAGGCGCTCGGCCCGGCGCTCACCGCCCAGTACCTCGACGAGGGACTGCTCCGCGTGATCATGATCGAACCCGCTCTCGAGCAGTCCATGCTCGAAGGCATGCGCCCCTCCGAGCAGGGCTCCCAGATCATGCTGGAGCCGCACCGGATCGACGCCATCCTCGGTTCGCTCAAGTCCTCCCTGGCCGCGGTCGAGGAGAGCGGCCTGACCGCCGTACTGGTCTGCGCTCCCGCCCTGCGACCGGCGATCCGGCGCATGGTGTCGGCCCAGGCCGGCGGGCTGCCCGTGCTGTCCTACCTCGAGGTGACGAGCGCGAACGTCGGCATCGAGACCGTGGGGGTGGTCCGTGGAACGGAAACGATTTCAGCTTGAGGGTGCCAGCCTGCCGGAGCTGAAGGCTCGCGTGTTCTTGGAGCACGGAGCGGATGCCCGCATCGTCGCGGCCGAGCGGGTCACCGTGGGCGGCATCCATGGATTCTTCGCCCGCCGTCATCTCGAGGTGACGGTCGAGGTGCCCGTGCCCACGCGCCGGCGACGTGCAGCCCATGTGCAGCCGGATCGGCAGACGCGACTCGGGCTCGCGGCACTGCTGGACGAGGCGGACGAGGCCGAAGCCCGCCTGCAGGCGGTGGCGGAACCGCGCCTGTCGACCGCCTCCGACGACTTCGCCCACCTGATGGACGAACTCACTTTCACGACGGCCGGTCCGGTGACGGATGAGCGCGGCCCGGGGCCTCAGATCGTACCCGTACCGGCCACACGGGTGCCGGCAGCAGCCGCCCCGCCACGCCGCCGCGTCCGTTGGCCGGGCACGGTGATCTCGTGCTGATCATCGGTCGGGCCGACGCGGCGTTCCCGGTCGCGCGGGCGATGGCGTCCCGGAGCGGCGCCGGATCATCCCCTCTGGTCGCCGGTGTGCTGTCTACGGCGAGGAGCGGACGGGTCACGGACCGGCGCACGGCCCTGGCGGCCCGAGCCCGCGCGGTGGATCAGGGCGAGACGGTCTTCGTGGCCTTCGGCCTGGAGTCCGATGACGAAGCCGGGGAGGCGGCTGCGGACGAGGCCGCGATCCTGGCTGCGGTGGGCGCAGACCAGGTCTGGGTGGTCGTGGATGCCGGCCGCAAGGCCGAGGACACCGCCGCCTGGGTATCGCGCCTGTCCGCGCACCTCTCCCTCGACGCGGTCGCCGTGATCGAGGCCGGGTCCACAGCGTCGCCGGAGACGATCGACGAGTTGGGACTGCCGGTGGGGTGGATCGACGGTTCCGAGGCGACCTCGGCGACGATGGCGGGTTTGAGGCCGAGCCTCACCGACCGGGCCAACCGGTCAAGCTAGGCTGAACAGGTGCTGGTTCTAACACGCAAACAGGGGGAGAAGATCCTCATCGGTGATGACATCGTCATCACCGTCCTTGATGTGCGCGGTGACAGCATCCGCATCGGAGTCGATGCCCCGCGCGGGGTCAAGATCCAGCGCGACGAGGTACTGCGTGCCGTCACCGAGGCGAACATCGCGGCGAGCCAGGCCGGTCAGGCCGACCCGGATGCCGAGGCCCGACTGAAGGCCACCCTCGGCCTCCTCACCCCGCCGCCCACACCGGCCGGCTAGCACCCACGGCCGGCTAGCGCACGTCTAGCTGACCCACGTCTCCTCGCAGCCTGCGCCAGTGCGCGTGCGCTCGCCTGCACCAGCGCGCGTTCCCCCAACGAATTCGACGGAGATTTTGCCCGGACCGGCGCGAACGGGGCCGAAACGGACCGGAATCGCACTTCGGCGACAAAATCTCCGTCGAATTGGTTCCACGCCGTGCCGGGGGCGACGGATGAGACGGACGAGACGCGAACGGCCTCAGTACGGCGACGTTTCCGTCGCCGTACTGAGGCCGTTCGCGAGGCTGTCCCTGTCGTTACGCCGGGACGTGGTCCAGGCGTGCAACGCCGATCTTCGAGTCAGCCATGCCGTAGAACACGAACAGCTGCCCGTCGATCTCCTCGATCGCGGTCGGGAAGACGACGTTCGGCACGATGCCGCTGATCTCGTCGGGCGTCTCCGCCTTGAGAAGCGGCTCGCTGGTGCGCTGCAGAATGATCGTGGGGTCGTCGGCGTCGAGGATCATCGCGCCGGCGGCGTAGTTGACCTTCTGCTGCTGCGAGAACGCTCCGTCGATCGTGCCGGTGACACCGTGGTGCATCAGCAGCCAGCCCTCCGGTACGCGCAGGGGGGCCGGTCCGCCGCCGATCTTGAGCGCTTCGAACGGGAATTCCGGGCCGGCCAGGAACTTGTGGCCGCCCCAGAAGGTGAGCCTCGTCAGGTCGGCGAGCACGTCGGCGACGGGCACGTAGCTGATCCAGATGCTCTGCCTGGTGTCGGTGACGCCGGCCGGGACCCGCACGCCCTCGCCGGGCTTGACCTCGCTGAGGTCCCACATCGGGCGGTGCAGTACGGCGAAGCTTTCCACGCCGTTCGGGCCGGAGACGGGCTCCGGGAAGAACACGGTGTCCTTGTTGTGGAACAGGTTCAGGTCCATGTCCAGCGCGTCGTCGTAGGCGAAGAGAGCCGGGCCAAGCCGGCGCCATTCGCGCAGGTCCGATGACACGGCGACGGCCGTGCGCGGGCCGAGGGGGCCGTAGGCGACGTAGGTCATGACGTGCAAACCGAGGCGGGGGATGAACGTGACCCGGGGGTCTTCGACGCCGGCGTTGTTCGCGCCGCGCTCCCAGCCCCGGTCGGGCTCGAGGACGATGCCCTCGCGTTCGACGCCCGTGGGGACGCCGTCCGTGATGATGACCCGGGCCAGGCCGACCCGGGAGACGTTGCCCGTCGCGACGAGGCGGGGGAGCAGGTACAGGGTCCCATCCGCGGTGTGGCCGGTCCCGGGGTTCAGGACTCCTTCGGCCTCGAGGGCGTTGCCCTTTTCCGGCGTCATGATGATGCCCATGCGGGTCAGTCGGTAGGGGAATTCTGTGGGGGTGGGCATGTCTAACCTTTCACGCCGGAGCCGATATTGTTCGACACGAAGTGCCGTTGGAAGAGGATGAACAGAAGCACAGCAGGACCGGCGAGGACGCAGGCCCCGGCAAGGACCGCCCCGAACGGGTTCGCCGCGGTGGCCGCGACGTTGCTGAGGTAGTTGGCGAGTGAAACCGCGAGCGGCTGGAGGGACGCCTCCTTGGTGATCAGGAATGGCCAGAGGAATTCGTTCCACGGGCCGATGAAGGTCAGGAGCACGACGGTCAGCAGGGCGGGCCGAACGAGAGGCAGCGCGATCCGGCGGAGAATGCGCAGCTCGCCGGCCCCGTCGATCCGCGCGGCATCGAAGAGTTCCTTCGGGATCTGCAAGAAGTACTGTCTGAAGATGATCACGGCCGTGGAGTTGATGGCGAACGGCAGGATCATGCCCACGTAGTTGTCCGCGAGACCGTAGTCCCTGGCGATCATCACGTACAGCGGGATCATCAGGAGCTGGAACGGGACCACCTGCACCAGCAGGGCGAGCGCGAAGGTGACCCCGCGGCCGCGCCACTGGAGCTGGGCGAGGGCGTAGCCCACGAGCACCCCGAACACCACGGTGCAGAGGATCACACCGCCGGTGAAGATGCCCGAGTTGAGCAGCCCCTGCATCAGGTTGATCCGGCTGTTGATGTCGCCGTAGTTGGCCAGGGTGAGGTTCGCCGGATTCGGGAAGGCGCCGGCGACCGACGGGTCGGGCGTCTCCTGCAGCGAGCCGATGACCATGTAGTAGAACGGGAACAGGAACACGAGTGCCCCCACGGCCAGGACCACGCCGCGCAGGATGTTCTGCTTGCGGGTCATGATTCGTCACCTCCCGCGAGCTTGCGCTGGATGAACGCGAGGATGAGGACTCCGATCACGAGGATGACTCCGATCGCGGCCGCCGTGTCGGGCGACCCCTGTTCGATTCCGCGCTGGTACATCATCAGTACGGGTGAGGAGGATGCCCCGTTGGGGCCGCCGCCGCCGGTGAGGAGGTACGGCTCCGTGAAGAGATTCGCCCCCGTGACGGTGGAGAGCAGCAGCACGAGCACGGTGGCGGGACGCACGCCCGGCACGGTGACCGAGAAGAAGCTGCGGATCTTGCCGGCACCATCGGTCGCGGCGGCCTCGTAGAGTTCCTCCGACACGTTCTGCAGGGCGGCCAGGTAGAGCAGGATGAAGAATCCGAGGCCCTTCCAGGTCACGAAGATCGCGATGGTGGGCATCGCCCAGGTCTCGTTGATCAGCCAGGGCGGGTCGGGTGCGAGCGGCCCGAGAATCTCATTGACCAGGCCGTTGCCGCTGAACAGGAAGATCCAGACGCCCACGACCGCGACGCTCGCGGTCACATACGGCACGTAGTACGACACCCGCAGGAACGTGCGGAATCGCACGGCCTTGTTCAGGGCGTTGGCGAGCACGAGGGAGAGGACGACCGTCAGTGGGACGTTGATCAGCAGGAAGATCCCCACGTTGCCGAACGAACGGATGATGGCCGGGTCGCTGAGCACTTCCCGGAAATTGTCGAGGCCGACGAAGGGCCGGTCGACCTGGGCGCCTGGAGCGGCGAAGAAGTAGTCGTGGAAGGACATCCAGAAGGCGAACACGAGTGGGTACGCGAAGACCGCCAGGACGAAAATGAGGTAGGGCGTGCTGAGCAGGAGCCCGAAGGGGTTCTTTCCCAGTAAGGGGCGCCTGCGGCGCCGACGGGCGCCCCCGCCGGGAGGTGTTTGTGACCTCCCGGCGGCGGGCCGTTGTGCTGTCGAAGTGGACATTGTCGGGTTACGGCTGGGCGATCAGTTTGTCGATCTTGGCTGCCGCGCCGTCCAGGGCTGCGGGGATCTCACCCTCGCCGCTGATGACCGTCTTGGTGTACATGTCACGGAATGCCTGCCATGCGGCCACGGAGTTGGGGACGTTGGGCACCTCGACCGTGCGGGACGCCTGGTCACCGAACTGCTCGTAGGCCGGGTTGGCCGCGAAGTACTCGGGGAACACCGTGGTCAGGTCCTGGCGCAGCGGCATCTGGCCGGTCAGGTCGAGCAGCTGGCCGTCCTGTTCCTCGCTGGTCGCGAATTTCAGCACGTCCCAGGCGGTCGCCTGGTTCTTGCAGGCCGTGAACATGCCCACGTTCTTCGCATCGCTGAACGTGAAGGTCTCCTGAGCGGGTGTGCCCTCACTGGTGGGAACGGGAACCGCGCCCCAGTTGACGGCATCCTTGTACACCGACACGGCCCACGGGCCGACGATGGACATGGCCGCCTGGCCATCGGCGAAGGAGTCGCCCTGGTACTGCTCCTTGCCGGCGAGACCCTCGGCGTACAGGGTCTTCCAGAACTCCGCCACCTTGGCGCCGTCGGGGGTGTTGAAGGTGGACTTGCCGTCTTCGATCAGCTGCGTGCCACCCGTCTCGGCGGCGTACAGCGGGTAGAAGTCGAACCAGCTCTGGAAGAACTGGCTGGTGGGCGCCGGGTAGATGGCGTTGGGTGCTGCGCCGCTCTCGACCAGGGTGCGCGAGGTGGCGAGGAACTCGTCGTAGGTGGCGAGCTTCGGGTTCTCCGGGTCGAGGCCGGCTTTGGCGAACATGTCTTTGTTGTAGAAGATCATGACGGGGTTGGATTTCCACGGCATCTGGTAGAACTTGCCGTCGGCGCTCTTGTACTGCGCGGCAGCGTCGCCGGTGCGCTTCTCGATGTACGCGGTACCGTCCTTGAAGCTGGACAGGTTGACGAGACCACCCTGCTTCTCGAATTGCGGCACGGCGACGGGCGCCGTGTTGAAGACCAGGCACGGGGCGTTGCCGGCCGTGATGGCGGCTCCGATGACTTCCTCGCTGCTCTTGCCGGCCGGAATCTCCTGTGCCTTCACCTTTTCATCCGGGTTCTTGGTGTTCCAGGCCTCCACCATCTGTTTGCCCCAGGCGATTTCGGACTCGTTGTTCGAGTACCAGATGGTGATCGGTCCACGACTCGTGGCGGCATCCCCGGATGCCCCACCGGACGCGCAGGCGCTGAGCGCCAGGATCGCGGTGGCCGAAGCCGCCGTGACGGTAAGCAGACGCCTCGCCATTCGATTGTTGTGCATTTCGTTCTCCATTTCTGCTCCGCAGCAGCCTTGCTGCGGGAGGTCTATGTGGGCTACCAGGGATTGAGTGGTGGTGCGGTGGAGCCGCGGATCACGAGCCGGGCGGCGGGGAGGTCGACGTCGTCGGCCGTTCCGTTCTCCATCAGGGCGAGCAGCGTGGTCGCCGCGGCCCGGCCCCAGACCATGGGCGCGGCACTGACGGTCGTCAGCGGCGGGTACACGTAGCGGGAGAAATCGATGTCATCGTAGCCCGTGATCGACAGGTCCTCGGGAACCCGGATGCCGAACTCGTGGGCGACTCCGAGGCCCGCGATGGCCATCGGGTCGTTGGCGAAGACGATCGCGGTCGGCGGCCGGTCCTGGGTGAGGAGCCGGCGGGTGGCGTCCGAGCCGTCCGCCATGGAGAAGTCCGTTTCGACGGTCTGGCCCTCGGGCAGTCCCGCGTCCCGGAGCGCCGCGGCGAAAGCCTCCCGGCGCCTGCTGCCGTGCAACAGGGCCGAGTTGCCCGCGACGTGCGCGATGCGGCGGTGGCCGAGGGTGACCAGGTGCGCCACCGAGGCGGCGATCCCCGGGCTGTCGTCCACGGATACGGCGGGAAACGGGCTGTCGCCGTCTGGGCGGCCGAGCGTGACGGCCGGGAGGCCCAGTTCGGACAGGAGCGGAATGCGGGGGTCGTTGTGTCGCAGGTCGCTGAGGAAGACGCCGTCGACCCGGCCGTCGGCGACGAGTGAGCGGTAGGTCTTCACTTCCCTCGCCTCGTCGGGCACGACGCTGAGCACGAGGGTGCGGCCCTGGTCGGTGAGGATGCTCTCGACGCCCGCGATGAAGGAGGTGAAGAACGGGTCGGAGGCGAGCACATCGGGGTTCCGGGCGATGACGAAGCCCAGGGCGAAGGAGCGCTGGGTGGAGAGCGACCGGGCGCGGAGGGAGGGCTTCCAGCCTAGTTCGGTGGCAACCTGCAGGATGCGGGCGCGGGTCTCGGCGGCGACGCCGGGGCGGTCGTTCAGGGCGAAGGACACGAGCCCCTTGCTGACGCCGGCCTGCTTGGCGACGACGGCGATCGTGACTTTCTCGCGGTTCACGGGTGGCCTCCTCATTGACAGCCGATCCAACTGAACCGGTTTAGAGGAAGGCTATACCGGTTTAGTCCGCCTCGTCAAGGTCCGGCCCGGATCCGCCCCGCACCCCGGGCGGCGGTTTCCGTGTCCCGGGTCCCCGCCCCATTGAAGGCCCGTCTCCCGCGGCCTATCGTGAGGGCACCATGGAATGGTTCGATGCGGGAGACTATGAGGTCGCGCGGCAGGTACTGCAGCGCGGCGTTGCGGCGTGCTATCTGATCGGCTTCGTCTCGGCAATCAACCAGTTCCCCGTGCTGCTGGGCGACCGAGGTCTGCTCCCGGTGGCCCGGTTCACCCGGCAGGTGCGATTCCGCCAGTCCCCGAGCCTGTTCCACTGGCGCTACTCCGACCGGATGCTGCGCGTGCTTGCGTGGTCGGGGGCCGGTCTGGCGGCGGCCCTGGTGGCCGGCCTGCCCCAACTCGCACCGCCCTGGCTGCCGATGGCGTGCTTCCTCCTGCTCTTCGCCGCCTACCTGTCGATCGTCAACGTGGGCCAGACGTTCTACTCGTTCGGCTGGGAGAGCCTGCTGCTGGAGGCCGGCTTCGTGGTGGCGTTCCTCGGCTCCAACGACGTGGCTCCTCCGCTGGTCGTGATCCTGTTCTGCCGCTGGCTCCTGTTTCGCCTGGAGTTCGGCGCCGGCCTGATCAAGATCCGCGGCGGCCAGGAGTGGCGCGACCTGACCGCTTTGTACTACCACCACGAGACCCAGCCGATGCCGAACCCGGTCAGCTGGTTCGTGCACCACCTGCCGAAGTGGTTCCACCGCGGCGAGGTCCTGGGCAACCACTTCGCCCAGCTCGTCGTGCCGTTCTTCCTGTTCGCGCCCCAGCCCCTCGCATCCGTTGCCGGCCTGATCGTGATCCTGACCCAGGGCTGGCTCGTGCTCACCGGCAACTTCGCCTGGCTCAACTGGATCACCATCGTGCTCGCCTTCTCCGCGATCGACGACACGAGCATCCGGTTCGTGCTCGGCCTGGCCCCGCCGGCGCCGGCGGGGGAGACGCCGCTCTGGTTCGTCGTCGTGGTGCTCGCCGCGACCGGGTTCCTGCTGGTGCTGAGCTGGTGGCCGCTGCGCAACCTGTTCGCCCGCCGCCAGCTGATGAACGCGAGTTTCAACCGCTACCACCTGGTGAACGCCTACGGCGCTTTCGGCACGGTCACGAAGGAGCGCTTCGAGGTGGTCGTGGAGGGCAGCGACGCCGCCGACCCCGGCGACGAGTCCGGGTGGCTGGCCTACGAGTTCCGTGGCAAACCGGGCGATCCGGCGCGGATGCCCCGCCAGTTCGCGCCGTACCACCTCCGGCTCGACTGGCTGATGTGGTTCCTGGCGCTCGGAACCCGCGACACCCGGTGGTTCGAGATGCTCCTGGCCCGGCTGCTCGAGGGGGACCGGGCGACACTGCGGATGCTGCGCGCGAACCCCTTCCCGTCCGGCCCGCCCCGGTACGTGCGTGCCCGGGTCTTCCTGTACCGGTTCTCCACCCCAGCCGAGCGTCGCGCGACCGGCGACTGGTGGGTGCGCTCCGAGGTCGGAATGCTCGTGCCCCCCGTCTCCCTTCCCGGAGGGACCCGTGCCTGACGTCAACGTGGTCGGTGCCGGACCCAACGGCCTCGCAGCCGCGGTCGTGCTGGCCCGGGCCGGCCTGTCGGTGCAGGTGATCGAGCAGTCCGGGGCGGCGGGCGGGGCCCTGCGCACGCAGGAGCTGACCCTGCCGGGATTCCGGCACGACGTCGGCTCCGCCGTGCACCCCGCCGCCCTGGCCTCCCCGTTCTTCCGGGAATTCGGCTTGACCGGGCGGGTGCCGTTCATCGTCCCCGAGATCTCCTACGCGCATCCGCTGGACGGCGGGCAGGCCGCGGTCGCCTGGCTGAACCTCGACCGCACGGCCGACGCCCTGGGCCGGGACTCGCGTGCTTGGGCGCGGGTGTTCCAGCCCCTGCTGAACCGCCTCGACGGCGTGGTGGGCTTCACCGGCAATCAGCTGCTCCGCTGGCCCGACGACCCCGTGGCCGCGGCCGCCTTCGGCGCACGGGTGCTCCTGCTCGGCACGGCGGCCCGGCGCCTCGTGTTCCGGACAGAGGCGGCGGCGGCGCTCTTCGCCGGCGTGGCCGCCCACACCCCCGGCCGGCAGCCGTCCCCGGCCTCGGCGGGCGCGGGG
>NZ_SOGU01000043.1:0-53696 GCF_004403275.1 Cryobacterium sp. TMT4-10 | reverse complement strand
CTTGACAGTCAGAAACCTAGACAGGAAGCGGCGTGCGGCCGTTAAGGCGCTCCGAAAGACCCACAGATGCAGCAGGAGAGCCAAAATCTCCGTCGAATTGGTTCGCCGTCCCGCGGGGAGGCGTGGTGCCGCGGCCTGAGATATGCGTTCGTCTGGCCTGGTCGTTGGGGAACCTCGACCTGGCCGAACACGACTTGGGTGCCGATGCGGGCTCGCTTATCGTGGATAGCACAGCATCGCACCACCGATGGGAGTCCCATGGGCGCAGTACACGATTCGGCCGAGATCTCCGGCTGGGGGGCGCAGTTGCAGCTCGCCGGGCACGGCACGGCCGCCGTAGCCCGCATACTGGGCCGGCTCACCGACGCAGAACTCGATGGCGACTCGCTGCTTCCGGGCTGGTCGAGGCGCCATGTCGTCGCGCACCTGGCATCCAACGCCCGCGCCATGACCCGATTACTGCTCTGGGCCGAGACCGGCGTCGAGACCGTGATGTACGCGTCCGCAGACGTGCGGAACGATGAGATTGAGAAGGACAGCAAGCTCCGCCCCGATGAACTCTGTGTCTCCTTCAGCGAGTCGGCGGGCCTCCTCGAGCGGGCCTGGCGGGATCTGCCGAAGGATCGCCGGATGTACCCGGTGCGTAACGGCCAGGGGGCCATGATCCTGGTCTCGGACACGGTCTGGATGCGCACCCGCGAATTGTGGGTGCACGCGGTCGACCTGAACGAGGGAGGCTCGTTCCGTGATGTGCCCGCAGCCGTCCTCAACCGCCTGCTCGGCGACATCCAGCGCACGTGGGCCGGCTGGGGCGAGGACGCGAACCGGCGCCTGGTCGTGACCGATGCCCCGGACTCGTCGGTAGGCCCGGCGGATATGCTCCCGACAGGCATGGGCCCGACGGATGCCGCCGCTCCCGAAATCGTGTCGGGCACCCTGGTCGACCTGACGGCCTGGGCCTCCGGTCGAGGGTCGGCCGGAGTCACCTCGAGCACGGGGGAGACCCCGATCGCGGCCCGCTGGCTCGATCCGCCAGCTCTGATCCGCCAGCTCTGATCCGCTGGCACTGATCCTCTGGCGGCACACGCCACCTAAAGAACGGCCCCGCACCTGTTCAGGTGCGGGGCCGTTCTTTGTGGTGCGATCAGGCGGTGAAGACTACTTGCCTGCCTTGCGGGCCGGCTTCTTCGATTCCTCCGGTGCGGCGGCGACGGCCGCGCGGTTGGCGCGGACCTCGTTGAACGAGGTGCCGTAGTACGCGGCTTCCATGATCGTCTTCATGTCCGCGAGCATGGGCATCCGCGGGTTGGCGGGTGCACACTGGTCGCCGTAGGCGCCCATCGCGAGGGCATCGAGGCGACCGATGAAGTCCTGCTCATCGACGCCCTGAGCCTGGAAGGAGGGCTTGATGCCGACCTGGTCGCGCAGCTTCTCGACGGCCTGGGCGTAGGACTCGATGCCCTCTTCAGGCGTCGAGGCCGGGAGGCCGAGGTGCTTGGCGATCTGCTGGAAACGCTCGGGAGCAATGTAGCTCTCGTACTTGGGCCAGCTGGTCAGCTTCGTCGGGATGAGACCGTTGTAACGGATCACGTGCGGCAGGTACGTTGCGTTCACCCGACCGTGGATGAGGTGGAGCTGCGCACCGGTGACGTGAGCCATCGCGTGGCAAATACCCAGGAACGCGTTACCGAACGCCATACCGGCGATCGAGGAGGCGTTGTGCATCTTCTCGCGCGACTTGATCACGGCGGCATCCGTGCTGTTCGAGGTGCCGGTGGCGCTCGTGACGATGTTCTCGAAGATGAGCTTGATCGCGTGCAGGCACAGGCCGTCGGTGAAGTCGTTCGCGTAGACGGAGACGTAAGCCTCGGTCGCGTGCGTCAGAGCGTCGAAGCCCGAGTCGGCGACCAGGAACGACGGCATCGCTGCGGTGAGCGACGGGTCGATGATGGCGACGGTCGGCAGGAGCGCGTAGTCGGCGAGCGGGTACTTCACTCCGCTGACCTCGTCCGTGATCACGGCGAAGGGGGTCATTTCAGAACCGGTACCCGAGGTAGTCGGGATGCAGACGAGCTTGGCCAGTTCGCCCAGGTCGGGGAACTTGAACGCGCGCTTGCGCACGTCGAAGAACTTTTCCTTCATGTCCGAGAATTCGATTTCGGGGTGTTCGTACAGCAGCCACATCACCTTGGCGGCGTCCATCGGCGAACCTCCGCCGAGGGCGATGATCGTGTCCGGCTTGAAGGCGCGCATTTCCTCTGCGCCCTTGGTGACGGCGGCGACGGTCGGCTCCGGGAGCACGTTGTCGATGATCTGCAGGGAGACGCGGTTCTCGCGACGGTTGAGCACGTCAAGGATCTTGTCGACGAAGCCGAGCTTGGTCATGGTGGCGTCGGTCACGATGGTGACGCGCTCCACGTTGCGCATGTCCGACAGGTAACGGATGGCGTTCGGCTCGAAGTAGGTCTTCGCGGGAACCTTGAACCACTGCAAGTTGTTGTTCCTTCTGCCGATGCGCTTGACGTTGATGAGGTTGATCGCCGAGACGTTGTTCGAGACGGAGTTGTGCCCGTACGAACCACAGCCGAGCGTGAGCGACGGGATGAAGGCGTTGTAGATGTCGCCGATGCCACCGAGCGAGCTCGGTGCGTTCGTGATGATCCGGACCGCCTTGACGCGGATTCCGAACTGCTCGATGATCGCCGGGTCCTCGCTGTGGATTGAGCCCGAGTGGCCGAGGCCGTCGAATTCAACCATCTGCTCGGAGAGCGAGATGCCCTCTTCCGCGTCCTTGGCGTGCAGCACGGCGAGAACCGGCGCGAGCTTTTCGCGGGTCATCGGCTCGTGCGGTCCGACTCCGCTGACCTCGACCATGATGATCGAGGTGTCTTCGGGAACCGTGAATCCGGCCTGCTGGGCAATCCAGACCGGCGACTTGCCGACGACTGCGGCGTTCAACTTGGCCTCGCCGCAGTTGGTCGAGTTGGCCTGGACGCCGAAGATGAAGTCTTCGAGGAGCAGCTTCTCGGCGGGGGTCACGAGGTAGGCGTGGAGGCGCTTGAATTCCACCATGGCCTCGTTGTAGAGGGGCTCTTCGATGATGACGGCCTGCTCCGAAGCGCAGATCATGCCGTAGTCGAAGGCCTTGGAGAGCACGACGTCGTTCACGGCGCGCTTGAGCTTGGCCGTCTTCTCGATGAAGGCCGGGACGTTGCCGGCACCGACGCCGAGGGCGGGCTTGCCACAGGAGTAGGCCGCGCGGACCATGGCGTTACCACCGGTCGCGAGGATGGTTGCCACGCCCGGGTGGTTCATCAGCAGGGTGCTGGCCTCGAGGGAGGGAACTTCGATCCACTGGATACAGTTCGCGGGTGCGCCGGCTGCGATCGCGGCGTCACGCACGACGCGCGCAGCGGCCGCGGAGGACTGCTGTGCTGCCGGGTGGAAGCCGAAGATGATCGGGTTGCGGGTCTTAAGCGCGATCAGCGATTTGAAGATCGCGGTCGAGGTGCAGTTGGTGACGGGGGTGATCCCGCAGATAACACCGACCGGCTCGGCGATTTCGGTGATGCCGCTAATTTCGTCGTGGCTGATAACGCCGACTGTTTTAAGGTTCTGCATGGAGTTCGTAACGTGCTCACAAGCGAAGAGGTTCTTCACGGCCTTGTCTTCGAAGACGCCGCGTCCAGTCTCTTCGACTGCGTGAACTGCCAGCTCAGCGTGCTTGCTGAGGGCTGCAACGGATGCTTTCTTAACGATGTGATCGATTTGTTCTTGCGTGAAATTCGCGTAATCCAAAAGCGCGACCTGTGCGGCTTTAACCAGTGAATCAATTTGAGTTGCGAGCGACTCGGTTACTGGCTTGTCAGTTATCGTCATGGTGTCCCTTTTCGGGCGGCCCAACTTGGGCTTATCGCCTCTTGACACAACTCTACGACTCCGCACGCTGCGTCGCATGCTGGAGATGCCGATTCTGACCTGCGCCGCCGGGGCCGCCGAATCATTTTGGCTGGTCGCGGCCTTTTTTGCGGGGCAACAGCAAATCCTGTTTATTTAGCCTCGCTAAGGACATTACGCGCGAGTACGCACGCGCAGTAGAGGGTCGGGGCGATGCCGGGCGCGCTCAGCGGCGCCCGAGGTCCCGAACTGCGTCCACGGCGGGCTGAACGGATGCGGCGGCGCGCCGTGCGTCATCGGCTGTGGTCGTGGCCGCGAGGGTGAAGCGCACGGCGGTCCGGGCTTTGTCCTCGGGCAGGCCCATCGCGGTCAGGACGTGGGACGCCTCGTCGCTTCCCGCCGCGCAGGCCGAGCCGCTCGAACAGACGATCCCGCGCTGCTCGAGCTCGAGCAGCACCGCCTCGCCGCTGGTGCCCGGGAACACGAAGGACGCGGTCCCGGGGAGGCGCTCGGTGGGGTGCCCGGTCAGCCGGGCGGACGGGGTGCCGGTGAGCACCGTGGCGATGAAGGCGTCGCGCAAGGCGGCGACCCGCGGCGCGGCCTCCGCCCGTTCCCGGTCGGCCAGACGCAGCGCCGTCGCCAGGCCGAGGGCACCGGCCACGTTCTCGGTGCCGCTGCGGCGGCCGCGTTCCTGTCCGCCGCCGTGGAGCACGGGTTCGATCGGGAGGCCTCGGCGCAGGAAGAGCGCCCCGACTCCGGGAGGGGCGCCGATTTTGTGACCGGAGAGGCTCAGTGCGTCGACTCCGAGTGTCCGCACGCCGAGGTCCAGCCATCCGGCCGCCTGCACGGCGTCGGTGTGGAAGGGCACGCCTGCCGCCCGGGCTATGGCCGCGAGGGCGGCGACGTGCTGGACGGTGCCGACTTCGTTGTTCGCGTACTGGATCGACACCAGGGTGGTGTCGGCGCGGATCGCGGCGTGGAGCTGGGCCGGATCGATGCGACCGGCGGCATCCGGGGCCAGCAGTGTGATCTCGAAGCCGTGCACCCGCTTCAGGAAATCGCAGGACTCGAGCACCGCCTCGTGCTCGACGGCCGACGTGACGATGTGGCGGCCGCGCGGCGCGCCGAGGGCGATTCCCTTCACCGCGAGGTTGTCCGACTCCGTGCCGCCGGTCGTGAACACGATCTCGGCCGGGCGACAGCCGAGCACGCTCGCGATCTGGGCACGGGCATCGGCCAGCGCGGCTGCGGCGGCCTCGCCGACCTGGTGGTGGCTCGACGGATTGCCGAAACTGCCCGCGAGCTGCTGCCAGAGCACCTCGAGCACCTCCCGGCGCACGGGGGTCGTCGCGGCGTTGTCGAGGTAGATCACGTCGGTCCCGGTCAGCCCTCGGTCAGGATCACGACGTCGAGGCCGAGGTCGAGCGAGCGCACGCTGTGGGTGATGGCGCCGACCGAGATGATGTCGACCCCGGTCTCGGCGATGCCGCGCACGGTGTCCAGGTTGACGCCGCCGCTGGCCTCGACCAGGGCGCGGCCGGCCGTGATGCGCACGCCCTCGCGAAGGTCGTCGGGTGAGAAGTTGTCGAGCATGATCGTGTCCACGTTGGCGGCCAGAACCGGCTCGATCTGGTCGATCCGGTCCACTTCCACCTCCAGGTGCGTGGTGTGGGAGATGCGGTCGCGCACGCGCAGGAGCGCTTCGGTCAGGTTGAGGCCGCCGGAGGTGAGCACGGCGAGGTGGTTGTCCTTGGCCATGACGGCGTCGGAGAGGCTGAATCGGTGGTTGTGGCCGCCGCCGTCCCGCACGGCGTGGCGCTCCAGGGCACGCAGTCCGGGGGTCGTCTTGCGTGTGTCGACGATGCGGGCCCGGGTACCGGTGGTCTCGGCCACATAGAGTGCCGTCAGGGTGGCGATTCCGCTCATCCGCTGCACGAAGTTAAGGCCGATGCGTTCGGCCTGAAGGATGGCCCGGGCGGACCCGGACACCTCCGCGAGCGCGTCCCCGGCAGCGAAGGCGGCGCCGTCGGCGACCAGCAGCCGCACCACGATGCGCGGGTCGGTGAGCCGGAAGGCCGCCGCGAAGACGGCACCGCCGCTGAAGACCCCGGATTCCCGGGCGACGAGCTGGGCGGCCGCGTCCGCCTCGGCCGGGATGAGCACCTGAGAAGTCAGGTCCCCCCACGGGGCGTCCTCCTCGAGCGCGGCCCGCACGACGGTTTCGATGGCGTTCACGGTCAGCATGCAATGGCCTCCTCGGCCTCGGTGGGGTGGTCCAGGTTCGTGGTGCTCTGCATCGCGCCTGCATCGTGCAGCCCGGCGTGCATTCCGGTGCCGGGGTCGCCGCCGCCTCGGCGCCAGAGCACGGTCCGCGCCAGTTCGGGGCGGCTGTCGGGGAAGTCGGAACGGTGGTGCGCGCCACGCGATTCCTCGCGGGCGAGGGCGGCGGCCACGGTCGCCCTGGCCAGGTCGAGCAGGTTCGCATCCTCGTATGCCCGAACGTGCATATTGACGTCGGCGGGCTGCTCGGGCTTCATTCTCCACCCGGCCAGGGCCACGGATGCGGCGGCGAGGCCCTCTCCGCTGCGGAGGACTCCGGCGCTCTCCCACATCAGGCGCTGCACGTCGGACCGGTCGACAGCGGTGGCGTTCGCGGGTGTCGCGCTCGTGGTGATGGTTGAGGCGGCCAGGACCCTCCCGGGTGAGTCCGTCCACCCCGAGTGGACCGGCCCGTCCGAGGGAAGCCGCAGGGCGCGCACGGCGCGGTCGGCGAACACGGCCGCCTCCAGCAGCGAATTCGAGGCCAGACGATTGGCACCATGGGCCCCGGTGCGGGCGACCTCGCCGACGGCGAAGAGTCCGGGCAGGGAGCTGCGTCCCCAGATGTCGGTGTGCACGCCACCCATCCAGTAGTGCGCTGCCGGGGCGACCGGGATCGGCAGGGCGGCCCAGTCCAGGCCGGCGTCGCGGCACGCCGCGGTGATGGTCGGGAAGCGCCGTTCAAGCAGGTCACGGCCGAGGGCGGTGGCGTCCAGCAGCACGGGTGCGCCGTTCTGGCGCGCCATTTCACGGGCGATGCCGCGGGCCACGATGTCGCGTGGGGCCAGTTCGGCGCCGGGGTGGACGCCCTGCATGAATCGGTGGCCGTGGATGTTGCGCAGCACGGCGCCCTCGCCCCGAACCGCCTCGGAGACCAGGGGAGTGCCCGGCACGGCCAGAGCCGTGGGATGGAACTGGTAGAACTCCAGGTCGGCGACGACGGCTCCGGCCCGCCAGGCTGCCGCCACGCCGTCGCCGGTGGCCACGGACGGGTTGGTGGTGTGCGGATACAGCGCGCCGGCGCCGCCGGTGGCCAGGATCACGTTGTCGGCCCGCGTGGTGCGCAGGTCCCCGTCCGGTCCGAGCAGCACGGCTCCGGTGACCCGGCCGTCCTGCACCGTCAGGTCGGTGAGCATGGTGTGTTCCCGGATGCTCAGGCCGCCCTGTGTCGCGGCGCCGGACTCCCGGAGGGAGCGGGTCCGAGCCGCGCGCTCGTGCACGGTCGCCACGAGGGCGGCCTGGATGGCGGCGCCGGTGGCGTCTCCGCCGGCATGCAGCACGCGGGACCGCGAGTGGGCCGCCTCCAGCCCGCGCGTGACGCCGGACTCGTCGCGGTCGAAGTCCACCCCGAACCTGATCAGGTCGCGCACGCGGGCCGGTCCCTCCGAGCAGAGCACGCGCACGGCGACCGGGTCGCACAGGCCGGCCCCGGCCCTGATCGTGTCGAGGTAGTGCGAGTCGACGGAGTCGTCGGAGAACATGGCGGCGGCGATCCCGCCCTGGGCGTAGCGGGTGTTGCTCTCGGGCAGCCCGGCCTTGGTGACGAGTGTCACCCGGTGGCCGGCATCCGTCGCCCGGACCGCGGCGATCAGCCCTGCCAGTCCGCTGCCGACCACGAGCACGCGGGTCATGTCAGGCGCCTGTGCCGGTGGAGCTGGTCGAGCCGGCGGGGAGAGCGGCGGGCGGCCTGGCCGCGAGCATCCGTTCGAGTGCCACACGGGCGTGGCCGGCGACCTTCTGGTCGACCGTGATGCGGTTGACCACCTCCGCCGGCTGCTCCGCGGTGCCGACGAGAGCCTCGAGCACCCAGGCGAGGTAGCCGGAGTGGATGCGGTACATCGTGGAGCAGGGGCAGATCACCGGGTCGAGGCAGAAGATCGTGTGCTCGGGGTGCTCTGCGGCCAGGCGCTGCACCAGGTTGATCTCGGTGCCGATGGCGAAGGTCGAGCCGGCCGGGGCGGCCTCGATGGCCTTCTTGATGTAGTCGGTGGAGCCGTATTCGTCCGCTGCGTCGACGACGGCCATCGGGCACTCCGGATGCACGATCACGCGCACGTCGGGGTGCTCCAGCCGTGCGGCGGTGATCTGGTCAACCGTGAAGCGTTTGTGCACGCTGCAGAAACCGTGCCACAGGATGACCTCCGCGTCGCCCAGTTCGTCGGCGGTGCTGCCGCCGAGGGGCTTGCGCGGATTCCACATCGGCATGTGCTCGAGAGGGATGCCCATCGCTTTGGCGGTGTTCCGGCCGAGGTGCTGGTCGGGGAAGAACAAGACGCGGCGGCCTCGCGCGAACGCCCACTCCAGCACGGTCTCCGCGTTGGAGGAGGTGCAGACGATGCCGCCGTGCTCACCGCAGAAGGCCTTGAGCGCGGCGGAGGAATTCATGTAGGTGACCGGGATCACCGGCACCCGGCCGTCGGCATCCGGCTCGGTGCCGTACAGGTCCTCGAGCTGTTCCCAGCAGTCCGTGACGGAGTCGATGTCGGCCATGTCGGCCATCGAGCAGCCGGCGGCGAGGTTGGGCAGGATGACGGCCTGATCGGGCGTGGAGAGCAGGTCGGCGGTCTCCGCCATGAAGTGAACGCCGCAGAAGATGATCGCCTCGGCGTCCGGCCGGCTCTTCGTGGCCTGGGCCAGCTGGAAGGAGTCGCCCACGAAGTCGGCGTGCTGGAGCACCTCGTCCCGCTGATAGAAGTGCCCGAGCACGACGACCCGGTCGCCGAGCGTCTCCTTGGCGGCACGGATGCGCTCGCCCAGTTCCTCGGTCGTCGCGAGTCGGTACCGCTCCGGCAGGGCACCCTGGCGCGGTGACCCGGTCGGAAGCACGTCACCCATGGATGACCCCGGACCGTAGCCCGGCGTTCCGGAATCGAACTCCCACGGGCCGGCGGCGAGGTCGGGGCTGCAGGTGCTGCCGGCGGCCGCCCCCGTTTTGATGAGCCGGATGGTGCGGTCAACCGATGCAATGGTCATGCTGTTACTCCTCGGTGTTCAGAAAAGCGGTACTCGGAAAAACAAAACTCGGCAGGGGTCACGGTTCAGCCGATCGCGGGCCCGAACGGCCCCAGGTCGGTCGCGTTGACGGAATCGTTGTAGCGGTAGAGCCGCGGCGGGCGGTGCGGCACTCCCGCCACACGCTGGCCGGTGTCGACGACGGTGCCGGACGACTCGATGGTGCGGCGGAAGTTGGCCGGGTCGAGGGCCTTCTGCAGCACGGCTTCGTGCACATCGCGCAGCTGCGCCAGGGTGAAGGTCTCGCCGAGGAAGGCGTGCGCGATCCGGGAGTACTCGACTTTGGTGCGGAGGCGCCAGAGGGCATATTCCACGATGCGGTTGTGGTCGAACGCGAGGGGCGGGAGCCGGTCGGCCGGGAACCACTGCACGTTCTCGTCCACGACCGCAAGGGCGGCCTCGCCGGTCTCCACCAGCGCCCAATAGACGACCGAGACGACCCGGCCTCCGGGGGAGCGACCCGGGTCGCCGAAGGTGTACAGCTGCTCCAGGTACTTGGGAGTCAGTCCCGTGGTCTCGCGCAGGGTTCGGGCGGCGGCGGCGGCCAGTTCCTCGTCGGCCGGAAGGTCCCCGCCGGGCAGTGCCCACTGGCCGAGGTGCGGCTCGCGGGTGCGACGCACCAGAGGAAGCCACAGCGTCGAAAGGTCGGACGCGGGATCCGGCCTGAGCGTGAAGATGACCGTTGACACGGCAAGTGCCGCCTGAAGCTGTCCGGTCATCGCGTCTTCCCCTCAGTAAAAGTCAATCTGACTCTAACTGGTGGGACCATCTTATAGTCATCCTGACCAGAACTCACAACCTTTACCCAGTGGGGCCGCCGCCGAGGTGCGGGGCGGACGTCGCCGGAGCCGTAAGGTGCCCGGCGCTCTTGCCGGTGAAACCCCAGATGGTGACCCGGAACATCGCTTCGATCACGATAGGGCCGCTCATTTTCGATGCGCCGAGAGTGCGTTCGACAAAAGTGATGGGAACCTCCGTCACCTTCAACCGGGCCCGGACGGCGTGCAACAGCATGTCGATCTGGAAGCAGTACCCCAGGCTCTCCACGCTCGAGAGCTTCATCCGTTCGAGTGCGCGGGCGCTGTAGACGCGATATCCGCCGGTCACGTCACTCTGCTTCAGCCGCAGCAGGATCCGCGAATAGACGGACCCTCCGCGGGACAGCAGCCGCCGGTGCCAGGGCCAGTTCTGAACCTTCCCGCCGGGAATCCAGCGGGAGCCCATCACCACGTCGGCCGACTTCGCGGCCTCAAGCAGTGCGGGCAGTTGTTCGGGCAGGTGCGATCCGTCCGCGTCGAGCTGCACCAGCTGGTCATAGCCGCGGGACAGCCCCCAGGTGAAAGCCTCCAGATACGCGGCGCCCAGACCGTCCTTGCTGGATCGGTGCAACACGTGCACCTGGATGTCGCCGACGGCCAGGGAATCGGCCAGCTGTCCGGTCCCGTCCGGCGACGCATCGTCGACGACGAGCACGTCCGCGTCGGGAACGCTCGCTCGAACGCGGCCGACGATCGAGAGGATGTTGTCGCGTTCGTTGTAGGTCGGGATGACGACCAGGGTGTGGGGCATGTTGCTACCTTGCCAGTTCGATGATGAGGGTGCGGTTGACGGTCGTGGTCGCCATGACCGTGAAGCCAAGACTCTGCAGGGTGCGGATGTCGGTCCCCGACGTGTTCTGGCCGCTGCCCAGGTACTGCAGCACCCAGACCCGGTCGGTGCCGGTGAGTCTTTCGGTGACCCAGTCCAGCGGCACCGTCAGGTCCCAGAGCCCCGGAGTCGCGTCGAACGGGCGGGACAGGGTGATGTCGCGCAGGCCCTGGAAGGCTGCGGGGTAGAGGTGCAGGGCCAGGCGGGGCTTGCGGGAGGGCCGCACGCTCTCGTCGAACACGACCGCGTCTCCGGGCAGGGCGCCCGCCTGCACGACGGCGGCGGCCTGGCGCCAGTCGCTGCCCTCGTTCTTGCCGAACGGGCCGCGCTGGGCGACATAGGTCGGCGCCATGAGCAGTGCGATCAGCATCAGCACCCCGGTCTGAGCCCAGAAGGGCCGGAGCCGTGCGATGCCGAGACCCACGGCGATCGCGACGGCCGGCGTGCAGATCGACAGGTAGCGCATCGAGTACATCGGGGAGATCAGTTGCGTGCCGATGAGCAGGGTGGCGCTCGGAACGAGCATCCAGGCCAGGGCCACCGAGAGGGCGGCGCGGTCTTGCGCAGTGGCGGCCAGCCGCCCGCGACCGGCGTACACCAGAACGACCGCCAGCAGGACCAGAGCCCACGCGGCGATCGCCAGCGACGGATTGCCGAACCACTGGTTCACCGCCGCCGTCAGCACCGAGGTCGGCGGCCGGCGGCCGATGAAGGCGATCTGCTCCCGCTGGTTCAGCGCCTCGATGATCACGGGGGTGGCCAGGGCGACGCCGGCGGTGCTGGCCAGCGCCCAGGACCTGATGCGCGCCCGGCGGTCCGGCCGCCAGGGCGTCCACAGCCAGACGAAGAGGGCGAACACCGGGATCAGGAGCAGGACGTAGAGGAACAGGTAGATCCCCAGGGCGAGCAGCGCGGAGTAGCCGGCCCACAGCCCGATGCGCGTGGCCGTGGTGCTGGTTCTGCTCGTGCGCAGGATGTGCAGCAGCAGGACCGCCAGCCAGACCACAACGGCCGTGGCGATGGCCGCGGATCGGGCCTCGGCACCCATGTTCGTCACGCGGGGGAGCATCAGGAAGACCAGAGCCGAAACCGTCGCGACCGAGGTGGAGACGAGGCGACGCGCCAGAACGAAGGTTCCGGCGGTCGCAACGCCGACGGCGATGGCGCTGGGTAGCCGGGTGGACAGCTCGGATGCCCCGAACAGCTCGATCCAGAAATGCAGGCCCAGGTAGTAGGCGCCGTGCACGGCGTCGACGTTGCCCAGCATCGCCACCAGTTTCGGGATCGATCGCTCGGCCGACATCACGCTGGCCGCTTCGTCACCCCAGTACGAAGGTCGCCAGGATCCGGCGAAGGGCACGAGGAAACCGAGCGTCCCGAGCAGCGCGGGCAAGCCGTATCTCAGCCAAGGACTCCGGGTTCGCCGCAGTGCCAGGGCTGATTGGTTTGGGCGAAGCAGCCGGGGGACAACAGACAGGAAGGACACGCGTTCACGTTAGGCCAGCTTTTTCGACCTCACCAGTCGGGGCACGCCGGTCTGTGCTGACTCCCAGACTGTGCCGACTCCCCGACTGTGCAGACTCCCCGACTGTGCAGACCCCCGGACAGACGTGATGCGGCGGAGCCTGACCGCTAGGCTGGCGCCATGATCGATCCTGACGTGTCGAGCGGTGCGGCTTTCGGTGTGGCCGTCGCCCAGTTCGCCCCCGGCCCCGACTCGGGCATCAACGTCGCCGCGATGCGTGAGCTGGCGAGGACGGCGGTCGCCCGCGGTGCCCGCCTGATCGTGTTCCCCGAATACTCCGCGTTCTTCGAACCCGTCATGGGGCCCTCGTTCGTGGCGGCAGCCCAGCCGCTGGACGGGCCGTTCGTGATGCAACTGGCCGGGATCGCCCGGGAGCTCGGCATTCATGTCGTGGCCGGGATGCTGGAATCGACCACCGACACCAGTCGTTTCTCCAACACCATCGTGGCCCTGGATCCGGCCGGTGCCCTGGTCGCTAAGTACCGCAAGCTCCACCTCTACGATGCGTTCGGCGACCAGGAATCGCGCTGGGTGCTGCCCGGCACGGTGGAGGAGCCCGAAACCTTCGACGTGGGCGGGCTCCGCGCGGGACTGCAGACGTGTTACGACATCCGTTTCCCTGAGGTCACCCGGCGCCTGGTGGACGCCGGGGCCGACCTGGTGCTGGTGCCGGCCGAGTGGGTGCGGGGGCCGCTCAAGGAGGCGCACTGGCGCACCCTGGTCACCGCGCGCGCCCTGGAAAACACGGTCTACGTGGCTGCGGCCGACCACGCGCCGCCGGTGGGGGCCGGCAACAGCATGGTCGTGGATCCCATGGGAGTGGAACTGGTCACGATCGGCGAGACGACGGATGTCGCGGTCGCCTGGGCGGCGCCGGGGCGGGTTCGGGCCGTTCGCGCCCTCAACCCCGCGGTCGAGCTGCGCCGCTTCGCGGTGGTGCCGCGTTAGCTTTCGGTGGCGATCGTGTCCTGGGAGGCCGGAGCGGCCCGCACGGTGAATTTCTGATCCGGGCGGTGGGTGCGTTCGGGGCGGTCTGGTCGCTCCGGGTCGGCCATGGCCCTCTCCTCGCCGGTGGCGACGAGTCCCTGCGAGCTGTTCGCTGACCGGGTGAGCTGGGCGAGCCAGAGCGGGTTGATGCTGGGCGGCTGGCCACCCGAGAACTTGAAATACAGGGGGATGGCGGGGTGCAGCCACGCGGAGCTTCGCCCGTCTCCCGCCTCGGCGGCGTTCCGCCAGGAGAGCAGGAAGCTCTCACCGCGGCGGAGCTTCTGCACGATCACGATTTGGAGATGCGCCAAAATCCGGTCGTCGAATTCGACCGTGACTCTGTCATACGTCAAGGAGCCCATGGATTTCGCTCTCAATCGGTTGCGCTTGCCCCGGACCCTGGAGCGTGAAGGATCCGTTTCGCAGCCCCGGGTAGTGACTTCAGTTTGGCCGCTTTGCCTCCTCTTGACAAGAGAATTGCCGGTGGGGTCGAAACGGGGGCCGTCCTCGACTCCGGTGGGACATGTTCCTTCTGCCCGTTTCGCCGCACAATGCCAGGGACAGGCGCGCTGGTCCGTCGTACCGTCCTGACCGGCAGTGATCTGCACCGAGTCAGGGAAGGCGGAAAACGCAATGGACACGTTCAACTGGGTCTACTCCATCCCGCTGATTGCGATAATCGGCGGGATCACCGTGGCCATGTACGCGATTTATCTCAAGAACAAGCATGGTGGTGAGGAGGGCACGGCCGGGCTCGAGAACGCGGCCCTCAACCGGCAGGTCCTGGACCGGCTGGACTCCATCGACGCCCGGCTGGCGGCGGTCGAGAAGTCTCTTCGAGAACACGCCTGAACGAGAACGGTTCAGTCGCGCTCGGTTCAGTCGCGCTCCCATCAGTCGCGGTGCGAGGTGAACACGTGGGCAAGGGTCTGGAACGGACGCTCCATGTGCCCGAAATGGCCGGTGTCGGGCTCCGTGCAGAGGCTGAAGTCACGGATGACGGCCCGCAGCCGGTCGGCATCCGTCTCACCCACGAACACATCGGCGTCACCCTGGCTGGCGCGCACGGGGCACTCGATCCGGGACCAGATCGAGGCGTCGTAGCGGCCGGCCCGAGCGGATGCCGCCGCGAAGGCGTTCGGGCGCAGTTCCGTCGCGAGGGCGTCGATGACGCTCTCGGGCACACGCCCCGGGTGACGGAACAGGGGCGCCGCGAGCGGGCGGAGCAGGCCCCGGCGGTGCAGAGCGCCGACCGGATCTGACCCGGCCCGGCCGAGCCGGGCGAGCCCGCGCATGACCGGGAGCAGCGCTCCGAATCCGGGCAGCACCGCGGCCGAGCTCACCGGATGCCGAACGGTGTCGATGACGGAGAAGGACGCCGGGGAGACCAGGCCGACAAAACTCGTCGAGCGTGGCTCGCTCGCCGCGAGTTCGAGGGCGACGAATCCACCCAGGGAGTGGCCGATCACGGTCCAGGACCGGTAGCCGAGCGCCCGAGCGACCTCGGCGACCGCGGCCGCGGCCGACTCGATGGTGGCGGACTTACCGGTGGCGGACACGCCGGCCGGCAGTGCTGAGTCGCCCCAGCCGGGCAGGTCGGGGATGATCAGGTCCGTCAGAGCGGCGCTCGCAGGATGTGCCGGATTCGCCGAATCCGCTGCGGCCAGGAGCGGCGTCCAGGTGGTCCAGGAACCCGCCGCGCCGTGCAGCAGGATGGTGGCCGTGTCGCTGTCGGTGCGGCGTCCGTGCCTGACCGACACCGTTCCCGATCCCAGCCGCATCGCGCTCGTCGTCAGCCCGAATGCGCGTGCGTCCCGGCTGAGGGGGAACGGGAAGTATCCGTCCGGGCTGTGCCGGGCAGGTGCGGTGGATGTCGGCGCGGACCGCTCCAGGAGGCTCATGACGGTGGTTCGGTGCGGACCGGGCCGGCGGATTGGGCGCTCTCCCGCCGTGGGCTGGCCCGATCCGAGGCTGTGTATTGACAGACCATCCGTCCTCGCCGGAATACCCCGTCGGTGCGTGCCGTTGCGCGAAGAGGGAACCTGCTTCCCGATGTCCACGGCCGCGCACGCGCCGCCCGACGGCACTTGTCCGACAGAAAGAGCTATTCACGTGAATCTTTTCTCCCCGCTCACCCTCGGTGACCTGGAACTGCCCAACCGCCTCGTCATGGCGCCCCTGACCCGGGTGCGTTCGGGCATCGAGGGCGTGCCCGGCCCGCTCGTCGTGGAGCACTACCGGCAGCGCGCGACCCTCGGCCTGATCGTGACCGAGGGCACCTACCCCAGCCATGCCGGCCAGGGTTTCCCCGGTCAGCCCGGCCTGGTCACCCCGGAGCAGATCGAGGGCTGGAAGAACGTGGCCGACGCGGTGCATTCCGCCGGCGGCCGCCTGGTCGCCCAGGTCATGCACGCCGGGCGGGTCACCCATGAGGGCACCAACGGCGGCCGCGAGGTCGTCGCCCCCAGCGCGATCGCGATCGAGGGGGAGACGCGCACCTACGACGGCAAGCACCCGTATCCCGTGCCGCACGCCCTGACCGCCGACGAGCTCGCCGGCGTGGTCGCCGACTTCGTCCAGGCCTCCCGGAACGCGATCGCCGCCGGCCTCGACGGCGTCGAGATCCACTCCGCCAACGGCTACCTGCTGCACGAATTCCTGTCGCCGGCCTCGAACCAGCGCGACGACGTCTACGGCGGCTCCCCGGCCAACCGGGTCCGCTTCGTGATCGAGGTCGTCACCGCGGTTGCCGAAGCGATCGGAGCGGGTCGGGTGGGCATCCGCGTGTCCCCGGAGCACAACATCCAGGATGCCCTCGAAACCGACCCGGCGGATGTCCTGGCCACCTACGGCGCACTGGTCGACGGCCTCGCGCCGCTGAACCTCGCCTACCTGAGCGTGCTGCACAAGGAGCCGGCCGGCCAGCTGGTGCGGGAACTTCGCACCCGCTTCGGCGGACCGCTCCTCGTCAACAGCGGCTTCGGCGGAATCACCACCCGCGAGGAGGCCATGGCGGTCATCGCGGATGACCAGGCGGATGCCGTCGTCGTCGGCCGCGCCGTCATCGCCAACCCGGATCTGGTGCGGCGTTGGCTGAACGACCTGCCCCTGAACGCCCCGGACCCGCTCACCTTCTACGGTGCGGGCGCCGCCGGCTACACGGACTACCCGGCCCTCCATCACTAGCCCTCCAGCACTAGCCTTCCCCGCCCGGTGCTTCCCCGCCCGGTGCTGCCCGGTGCTTCCCCGCCCGGTGCTGCCCGGTGCTGCCCGGTGCTTCCCCCACCCCGGGTCTGATCGTGCATAACTCCTGCAATTTCTGAGACGCTCGCCGTCCAGCCCCGGATTCCCGGGGCGGCGGATGCTGCGCCCCCACGATCTGCAGGAGTTATGCCACCTGCCCCTCCCGGCACCGGCCTCCCCGGTTGTGAATCGTGCCGCCGCGGTGGTTAACTCAGGAGATTCGGGTCGGATGCCGGGCACGCCCCCGGAAACGCGGGGCGACGGGTGCCCGGAGCTCGGGTTTTTCCTGAGTTGGCCACGAGGGGTGGCGGGCAATGGGCCGGGGGGTGTCCCCGCGGCCACAACATTCGGGTCCACTGTCGCGGCCCAGTCGCGCATAACTCCTGCAATTTCTGAGACGCTCGCCGTCCAGCCCCGGAATCCCGGGGCGGCGGATGCTGCGCCCTCACGATCTGCAGGAGTTATGCAAGGGCCGGGCGAGGCATCTGCCCGCGACCCGTTCGCTACCGGCTGCTGATGCCCGCCAGCCGGCCGGCCGCGCGCTCGAGCACGTCCACCTTCTTGCAGTAAGCGAACCGCACCAGGGAGGCGTAATCTGCCCGGTTCGCGGGTGAACAGAAGGCGGCGATCGGCACCGCGACGACGCCGGCGAGCGCCGGTAGGATCCGGCAGAACTCGGCGCCGTCCGGGTAGCCGAGCGGTGCGGCATCCGCCACGATGAAATACGAGCCCTGCGGGCGGCTGACGGTGAAGCCGGCGGTCGTCAGCCCGACCTCGAGCACGTCCCGCTTGGCTTCGAGGTCGGCGGCGATGCCGGTGAAGAAGCTGTCGGGCAGGTCCAGGCCCCGCGCGATCGCCGGCTGGAACGGCGCCCCGTTGACGTAGGTGAGGAACTGTTTCACGGCGAGGATTGCGGTCACCAGAGGCGCCGGTGCGCTCAGCCAGCCGATCTTCCAGCCGGTCGTGTTGAACGTCTTACCCCCGGAGGATATCGTGATGGTGCGTTCGCTCGCTCCGGGCAGTGTCGCGACCGGAACGTGCGCGACCCCGAACGTGAGGTGCTCGTAGACCTCGTCGGTCACGATGAGCGCGTCGTGCCGGTGCGCCAGCTCGACGATGAGCGCCAGCGTTTCGATAGGAAGTACGGTTCCGGTGGGGTTGTGCGGGTTGTTGACGATGATCAGTCGCGTCTTGTCGGTGATCGCGGCGCGGAGCTCGTCCAGGTCGGGCTGGAACTCGGGGGAGCGCAGCCGCACGGTGCGATGGACGCCGCCGCCCAGGGCGATCAGGCCACCGTATGCGTCATAGAAAGGCTCCAGGGTGACGACCTCGTCGCCGGGCTCGATCAGGGCGAGGATCGTGGCGGCGAGGGCTTCGGTGGCGCCCGCGGTCACGAGGACCTCGGTCTCCGGATCGGCCGACAGGCCGTAGAAGCGCTGTTGGTGGCGCGAGATGGCCTCGCGGAGCACGGGCAGTCCCCTTCCCGGCGGGTACTGGTTGACGCCGTCGGAAATCGCCTGGCGTGCCGCCTCGAGTACCTCGGGCGGGCCATCCTCGTCGGGGAACCCCTGGCCCAGGTTGATCGCACCCGTGCGCATCGCGAGCGCGCTCATCTCCGCGAAGATACTGGCCGCGACGGTACCGTCCGCGCCGAGCAGCCCCGCTCCGTCGGCGGTTCGCCGCCAGGCGCCGGTAATCGTCATCGAGTCACCTGCATCCCTACAAGCTACGACATGCCCCGCGCTCCCTGTGGACAGTTCGAGCGGGAACGCGCTCGGTGCCCTAACGTGGCCGCATGCGGACCGTGACGCGCGCACTGCTCACCCTCAGCGCCCTGGTGCTCCTCGGAGGCCCGGCGCTCGCCGGTTGCGCGCCGACGCCCACCCCGAAACCATCCGCAACCGCCACAACGGATGCCCCCGTCTTCGCCTCCGACGCCGACGCTCTCGCCGCGGCAACGGAGGCCTATGCGGCCTATGACAGTATGACGGCGGAGATCGCTGCAACGGGAGGAACTAATCCAGAGCGGATCGAGCCTTTCGTAACAGTCGATTACTACCCAGCTCTTGAGAATGGATTCCAGAAATTCCACGAATCAGGACAAGTCAGCCAGGGCAATGCGAGCTTCGACACGGTGTCGCTTGTTGGCCACGAGACTCTCGGTCCCGGGATGGCTCGCGTTGAGGTCTACCTCTGTTCAGATGTAACGAATGTTCGGCTGCATGACATTTCGGGCGCGGACGTCACGCCGGCGGTGCGACCAAACAGAATCCCACTCCAGATTGTTCTTCTCTCGCGGGCATCAAACCCATCAGCGCTCCTGATCAGTGAGGAAAAGGTATGGTCAGGACGAGATTTCTGTTTGCAATAGGCCTCGCACTTGGAATCGTATTCTCATCGCTTGGAATATTTCCAGCCATTGCCTGTTCGAGCATCGACAGGTTTGGTGGTGGTTGTGATGTTTCGGCAACCGGCGCCATCAACGACGGCGGGGTCGACCTGTCTGCCGGTTATGACAGCGGCGGCGGGGGAGATCAATCCGGCAGCGCGAACGGAGCCGGCGGCGACGCCGGATCAGACAGCGGATCTGACGCCGAATCCGGCACAGGCCCCGGCACAGGCCCCGGCACAGGCCCCGGCGGCCAACCGGGGGCAGCGCCGACCTCCCCCTCTGTGGTCGTCGTGCGGGACGGTTTCACGGTTGTCTGCGATCCGGGAGCTCCCTGCGATCCGAACCTCGTCGTTCGATTCAGCGACCTGGTCAACTTCAAGCCGGCGGAACCCACCCAGAGCATGGAGCCGGACGGGTGGAGCGTGATCGGGCTTCCGGCGAACTTCATCGCCGCGGCATCCGTGCACGGTCGGTCAGGACTGCTGCTCGATTTTCCGGCCGAGGTGCGTTTCACCCCGGTCGGCTACCGCTGGAACTTCGGTGACGGCTCGACCTTGGATTCGCCCTCCGGTGGAGCCACCTGGGCGGACCTGGGCCAGCCCGAATTCTCCGACACGCCCACCAGTCACGAATTCCGAAAATCCGGGGTTCACTCCGTGAGCGTGGTTGTTGTCTACTCCGCCGAGTACCGGTTTGCCGGCCGAGACTGGCGCGGGGTGCAGGGGACGCTCCCGGTAGCGGGAAGCCCGATCAGCGTGGTAATCGGCGACGCCAGAACCGTGCTCGTCGATCGCGAATGCAGCCGCACTCCCGCGGGACCGGGCTGCTGAGCGCGTGCGGTGCCGAGAAGCAGGGCAAGGTCACGGCCTCATCATTGAATGCTCCCAGCCTCCACATACCTTTCGCTCAGGTTCGGGAGCGAAGCTGACATCGCTTGGAAGGAGCACCCAATGACCGACAACACCCAGGAACCCGGCAAGACGCCCGATCACCCGCATGGCTCAGTTCCGTTCGAAGTGAACTCCGTCGGCGAAACAACGTCGGCGACGGATGCCTCCACGACTTCTTCGTCCTCCGCAGAACCCGCCGCCGGCCCCACTGTTCCGGCCTCGACGCCGGGCCGAGCCGCCGATGACCAGTCGACCGAGGTCATCCAGCCCGCATCCACGCCTGCCGCAGCGCCTGCCGCAGCGCCTGCCGCAGCGCCTGCCGCAGCAGGGCCAGCCGCCGCGCCTGCCGGCGCAGCGACTGTCGCCCAGCCCACCCTCGCCTACGCCACCGATGCGTTCGGGCGTCCGCTGCCAGGTGGGGCCGGTTCCACCCCGAACTACGCGCCGAACGGGGCTCCGCAGACCTACGCCCACGAAAACGGCTACCCGAACCAGCAGGCCGGGGGGATTCCCCAGAAGGACCAGCAGCGAAGCAAGGGCAGCATCGCCCTGATCGCCGCCCTCGCCATCGGCGCGCTCCTCGGCGGCGCCTCCGGCGCCGGAGTCACCGCGTTCGTGCTCACCAACCAGAGCAGCGGCATCCCGGCCGACCAGGCCACGGGCCCGCAGAGCGTCGTGGTCAACAACACCGACAGCGTCAACCAGATCACCGCGGTCGCGGCCAAGGCCTCGCCCAGCGTCGTGACCATCGACGCGAGCAGCGGCAGCTCCGGGGGAACCGGTTCAGGTGTGGTGCTGACCCAGGACGGCTACGTGCTCACGAACACGCACGTCGTCACCCTCGACGGCGCGGCCGCCGACGCGACCCTCCAGGTCACCGGCAACGACGGCAAGCTCTACGCGGCCACCATTGTCGGCACCGACCCGGTTTCCGACCTCGCCGTGGTGAAGCTCACCGACGCGAAAGGCCTCACTCCGATCGACTGGGCCGACTCCAGCAAGCTCAACGTCGGCGACACGACCATCGCCATCGGAGCCCCGCTCGGCCTGTCCGGCACAGTCACCGACGGAATCGTCAGCGCGCTCAACCGGAGCATCTCGATCGCCTCCTCGGCCGCACCGGATACGCAGGACAACACCGCCCCCAACGACCAGCAGAGCCCCTTCTTCTTCGATCTGCCCGACAAGAACGGCAGCCAGGAGCAGGCGCCCACCACCAGCGGCAGCATCTCGTTGTCGGTCATCCAGACGGATGCCGCCATCAACCCCGGCAACTCCGGTGGAGCCCTCCTCAACGCCAAGGGCGAGCTCATCGGCATCAACGTGGCCATCGCCAACGCGGGCGGATCGTCCTCGTCCGCCGCCGGCAACATCGGAGTCGGGTTCTCGATCCCGTCCAACCTCGCCAAGCGCGTGTCCGAGGAACTGATCAAGAACGGCACGGCCACGCACGGCCTGCTCGGCGCGAGTGTCACCAGCGCGGCCGGAACCGGCCAGAGCGACACCGTGGGGGCCCTGATCAGTGAGGTGTCCTCCGGTGGGGCGGCGCAGAAGGCCGGCCTCCAGAAGGGTGACGTCGTCACGAACTTCAACGGCGTGCCCATCACCGACGCGAACGACCTCACCGCCCAGGTGCGCGCCCTCGCGGCTGGCGACGAAGCCAAACTGACCTACGTGCGTGACGGCAAGTCCGTCACCGTCTCCGTCACGGTGGGTGCCCTCTCCAGCTAGCCCCCGCTCCTTCCAGCGAACGAAGAGCTGCGCCGCCGGTCATGCACCGGCGGCGCAGCTCTTTTTGCTGTCCGCGCCGCGCCCGCGCCGGGCCCCGCGCCGCGTCTGACGCGCACCCGGACGGGCGGGAATCGGCCCGATGCGGGCCGGAAAGGCACGGCTGGTAGGCTCGGACATCCCTCCAGAAGAATGGAAATATGATCAGCCAGGAGCCCTCTGCCGGAGGCACGTCCCTGCTCGGGGTTTCCTATGTGATGCCGGTGCTGAACGATGTGACGCACGTTCGGGCCGCCGTGACCAGCCTCCTCCGCCAGGACTACACGGGGCCGTTCGAGGTCACCGTAGCCCTCGGTCCGAGCATCGACGGCACCACCGAACTGGTCGAGGAAATGGTCGCTGTCGATCCGCGCATCCGGATCGTGGCGAATGAAATCGGGTCGACCCCGGCCGGCCTCAACATCGCCATCCGGGCCTCGAGCTATCCCGTCGTGATCCGCGTGGACGCCCACTCAGTCCTGCCCCCGGACTACGCCCGGATCGCCGTCGAGACGCTCGAGCGCACCGGCGCCGACAATGTGGGCGGCGTCATGGACGCCCAGGGCGAGAGCCCGTTCCAAAAGGCCGTCGCACGGGCCTACGGCACGAAGATCGGCCTTGGGGGAACGCCGCTCCACGTCGGCGGCCCCGAAGGGCCCGCCGAAACCGTGTACCTGGGCTGTTTCCGAATGGACAGCATCGTGCGCGTCGGCCTCTTCGACGAGGGCATCAAACGGGGTCAGGACTGGGAGCTCAACCGGCGCCTGCGGGAGCAGGGCGGCACGGTCTGGTTCACGCCCCGGCTCCGGGTGGTCTACCGCCCGCGCCCGAGCCTGTCCCGCCTGGCCCGGCAGATGGTGTCCACCGGCCTGTGGCGTGGAGAGCTCGCCCGGCGGTACCCGGAATCCAACGGCATCCGCTACTTCGCCCCGCCCGTGATGGTGCTGGGCGTCGTGCTCGCCCTGCTCGCCGGTCTGGGTGGCCTGGTGCAGCTCCTGACCGGAGGGGCGCCGTGGCTGCTCCTCGGATTGCTCGTGCCCGTCGCCTACCTGCTCATCGTCGCAGCGGCCACGGTTGCCGTCACGCGACCGGACGGGTTTCGTGCCGCGCTGTGGTTTCTCGTAGTCTTGCCGTGCATTCACTTCTGCTGGGGCATCGGATTCCTGCTCGGATACCTGAAACTCACCACCAACATCACGGCCCACACCGGGAGGCAACTATGACGTCAGGGACGCCAGCGGCGACTCGACCCTCCTCGATCGCGGAGTTGCGTGAGGTGGCGCAGCCGCCCGAGGTGAGGTTGCGCGCGAATGCCGAGCACTGGACGGCATCGCTCTATCTGCGCGATATCTCCCCGTATTTGACCTGGATGCTGCTGAAGACCAGCATCTCGGCGAACGGCGTCACCGGGCTGATGATCCTGGTCGGCTGGTCCACCGCTGCCGCACTGCTCATCCCCGGCATCTGGGGCGCGCTGCTGGCGCTCCTCCTCGGCCAGTTGCAGATGCTGGTCGACTGCTCCGACGGGGAGGTCGCCCGCTGGCGCCGGCAGTCTTCACCGGCCGGAGTGTTCCTGGACAAGGTCGGGCACTACACGACCGAGGCGCTCATCCCCATCGCCCTGGGCATCCGGGCCGCGTTCTACCCGTTCGAGGCCCCGGCCGACTTCCTGTGGACCACCCTCGCACTGCTTCTCGCGCTGATCATCGTGCTGAACAAGGCGCTCAACGACATGGTGCATGTGGCTCGCGCGAACGCCGGACTCACCAAGCTCGCCGACCGGAAACACGAGCAGACCCCCACCTCGAGCCTGATCGCCAAGGCCCGCAGGCTGGCCCGGTTCCTGCCGTTCCACCGCCTCTACCATTCGGTCGAACTCACCATCCTGATATTCGCCTCCGCGGTCATCGGCACACTCATCGGCGAGCCCGTGGTCGACCGCGTGCTGCTGGCCACCCTGGTCCCGCTGGCCTTCATTTCGCTGGTGGGCCATTTCGTGGCCATCATGGCGTCCAAGCGTGTCCGGTCCTAGCGCCTCGCCCGTCGACTCCACCCTGCCGACGGTCGGAGTGGTGGTGCTCACCCAGGGCACCCGGCCGGACGATCTCGAGCGCGGCATCCGGAGCCTGCTCCTGCAGCAGGACGTTCGCCTCGACATCGTGTGCGTCGGCAACGGATGGCAGCCGACCGGGCTGCCCTCCGGAGTCAAGGCTCTGGGGCTGCCCACGAACCTGGGCATTCCGGCGGGGCGCAATCGCGGGGTTTCGCAGGTCGCGGGGGAGTACCTCTTCTTCCTCGACGACGATGCGAGCATTCCCGACCCCCTATTCCTGGTCGACGCCATCGGGATGCTGAGGGCAGACCGCACCATCGGCCTGCTGCAGCCCCGGGTCGTCGATCCCGCCGGGATCGCGTCACCGAGGCGGTGGATTCCGCGCATTCGCAAGGGCGAGGCCACCGCGTCGAGCAACGTCTTCTCGGTCTGGGAAGGCGCCGTGCTCCTTCCTCGGGCCGTCTTCGACGCCACGGGCGGCTGGGGGGAACCCTACTTCTACGCGCACGAGGGCATCGAACTGGCGTGGCGGGTCTGGGACCAGGGCTTCCGCGCCTGGTACGCCGGGAACCTCGTGGCGAACCACCCGGTGATCCAGCCGACCCGGCATGCCGACTACTACCGCCTCAACGCGCGCAACCGCGTGTGGCTCGCCCGCCGCAATCTTCCGGCGCCCCTGATCCCCGTGTACGCCGGGTCCTGGCTGCTGATCCAACTGGTCCGCTGGGCCCGCAACCCCACCGCCCTCCGGGCCTGGCTGGGTGGATTCCGCGAAGGCTGGGCCACATCCCCGGGCGGGCGACGCCCCCTCCGCGCACGCACGGTATGGCGGATGTCCCTGGCCGGGCGCCCTCCCGTCGTCTAACGATCCGCCTGCTATCGGTCCCGTTCGGGGGCCAGGCGGCATCGTCGAATCGGCATCGAAAGGTACTCTTGACCCGTGGGTATACAACGAGACGTCAGGCTTGGATTCAAGCTGGTCAAGGACGTCACGGCGTCCCGCAGGGCACAGCGACTGCTGAACGGCCGCCTGGCCACGCGGGAGCCGCTGCCGGGGCGGCACTTCAAGATCGCCGTCTACTTCGCCGACGGCCCGGTCAACCTCTACCAGATGCGCCAGTGGTACAAACCCCTCGCGAAGCTCGCCGAGACCTGGCCGGTGCTCGTGCTCAGTCGCAACGGAGCGGGAGCCCTTCCCCTGATCGACGAATCCCCGGTGCCGGTGGCCTACGTGAGGCGGGTCGCCGACCTTGAGCGTGTGCTGGCCGAGCAGGATATCCGCATCGTGTTCTACGTCAACCAGAACTCACGCAACTTCCAGATGATGCGTTACGGTCGCTGCTGGCACGTTTTCATCAACCATGGTGAGAGCGACAAGATGTACATGGTGACCAACCAGATCAAGGCCTACGACTACGCCTTCGTCGCGGGGGAGGCCGCCCTCGCCCGTCTCGGCAAGGTGCTCTGGGACTACGACTTCGACAAGCGGGCCATCAGGATCGGGCGTCCGCAGGCCGACCACTACTCCGGGACCACGGCCATCGCCCCCGACGAGCGCCAGGTCGTGTTGTACGCACCGACCTGGGAGGGGGACCGCCCGTCCGCCGCATACGGCTCCATCGCCACGCACGGTGTCGACCTCGTCGCGGCTCTCCTCGCCTCCGGGCGTCACCGGGTCATCTACCGTCCTCACCCGCGTAGCGGCGTCGTGGACAGCGCATACGGCGCGGCCAACAAGCAGATCATTGCTGCCATCGCGGCCGCGAACGAGCGAGACGCGTCCGCCGGACACATCTACGATTCGGGCCCCGAACTGGGCTGGCAATTGTCGGCAGCGGATATCGCGATCGTCGACATCTCCGCCATGGTCTACGACCGGCTTGCCACGGGCAAGGCTCTGATGGTGACCCGCCCGGCAGACCCGAGCGCGCAGATCGACTCGAGCGGCTATCTCTCGGACTGCGAGTGGCTGTTCGACGGCCAGACCGGGAATATCGTTGCGGTCCTGGACGAGCTCACCCACGACGATGCGGCGGAAGCCAGGCTCACGGTCTGGGTGCAGCGCTACTTCGGCGACACGAATCCCGGGGTCGCGACGGAGCGCTTCCACGTCGCCGTGCAACACCTGATGAACGAGTGGGATCGTTTCGACACGGCCAACCCGCGCACCGACCACATCGAGGCGTCGTCGGCGCAGGGATCTCTGTCAGCGGACGACGGCCCGGACATCGAGCTTCTCTAGTCTGCGTGCCGGCAGCACCCTGGACTTCCATCCAGTGGAAGTTGTCGGTGGATCGCGCTAGCGTGTCGGGGTATGAGCGGAAAACCAGCGCACACAACGGCGGCGGACGGGCTGTCGGCCCCGGTCGCCGTCGACAATCGTTCCGTCGCGGCCCGACTCTTCGCCATTCTCGACGCGTTCACCGCGCCCGCCGGGGCGACCTCTCTCACCCTGACGCTGACGGCCATCGCCCAGCGGGCCGGCCTGCCGCTTTCGACCACGCACCGGCTGGTCGCGGAGTGGGTTGGTTGGGGCGGCCTGACCAAGCACGACAACGGACAGTACTCGCTCGGCATGAAGCTGTGGGGCCTGCCCTGGCGCTACGGGCCGGATGGCGAGGTGACGGTGTCGTCCCCGCCCAAGCAGACCCGCACCTTCTCCTCCCTGCGCGGCGGGGAGAAGGAGTACGTGCTCGAAGAGGCCATCGTCACCGACTACACCCTCGGGCGCGCGGCCAAGGGCGACCGGCACGGCAACCTCGTGTTCGAGAAATCGGCCCGCAACTTCAACCCGGTCGCCGGCATGGCCGGTCGCATCACCATTGCCGAGGTCGACGAACTGGTCGAACCGGGTGAGATCGACCCCGACCAGGTGCACCTCGCCGGGATTTATGTGAACCGCATCGTGCAGCTCGGCGCGGTGGACGCCGCCGATCTGCCGATCGAGAAGACGACGACGCGGCCACGGCCGTCGGCATCCGCCGTGGCGCATTCACCCCCGGACGAGACCGGAGCGAACTGATGGCCCTCACCCGCAACGAGATGGCGGCCCGGGCCGCCCAGGAACTTGCCCCCGACTCCTACGTCAATCTCGGTATCGGCCTGCCGACACTCATCCCCAACTTTCTGCCGGACGGTGTGCACGTGGTTCTGCACTCCGAAAACGGTGTGCTCGGCGTCGGCCCGTACCCCTGGGAGGGCGAGGAAGACCCGAAACTCATCAACGCCGGGAAGGAAACCGTCACCGTCAACCCCGGCGCCGCCTACTTCGACTCGGCACAGAGCTTCGGCATGATCCGCGGCGGCCTGATCGACGTCGCCGTGCTCGGCGCCATGCAGGTGTCTGTCGTCGGCGACATCGCAAACTGGGCCGTGCCCGGCAAGATGATCAAGGGCATGGGCGGCGCGATGGACCTCGTGCACGGTGCCGACACGGTGCTCGTCGTCATGGAACACCTGACCAAGACCGGAGAATTCAAGATCAAAAAGGCCTGCGACCTGCCGCTCACCGGCAAGGCCGTCGCGACCCGCATCATCACCGACCTCGCCGTGATCGATGTCAGCCCGGCCGGACTCGTGCTGCGCGAACTCGCGCCGGGCGTCACCGTGGCCGAGGTCCAGGCCGCCACCGAGGCGACGCTGCTCGTGCCAGGGCCGCCGCTCACGATTCGCACCTTGCTCACCGAAATGGTCGCCGGATGACCGCGCTGCGCGAGGTCGTCATCTGCGAACCGCTCCGCACCCCCATCGGTCGTTTCGGCGGAGCTTTCAAGACCGTGGCGCCCGCCGACCTCGCCGCGGCGGTGATCGCCGCGCTGCTCGAACGCACCCACCTCGACGGCGCGCTCGTCGACGACGTCATCTTCGGCCAGGCCTACCCGTCCGCCGAGGCCGCACCGGTCGCCCGGGTCGCTGCCCTCAACGCGGGCCTGCCGGTGACTGTGGGCGGCGTGCAGGTCGACCGCCGCTGCGGCTCCGGTCTGCAGGCCGTCCTCGACGCCGCCATGCAGGTGCAGACCGGCGCCAGCGACCTCGCCATCGCCGGCGGCGTCGACGTGATGAGCCAGGCCCCGTTCTACACGGTCGATTCCCGCTGGGGCGTGGGTGGCACCGCCGGAATGCTGCTGCGCGACGCACTCGGCCGCGGCCGAGAGACCGCCGGCGGTCGGCGTTTCCCGGTTCCCGGCGGCATGCTCGAAACTGCCGAGAACCTGCGCCGCGACTACGGAATCGACCGCGTCGAACAGGACGAACTCGCCGTGCGCTCCCAGCAGCGTGCGCTGGCCGCCGTCGCAAACGGTCGTTTCCTCGACGAAATCGTCCCGGTCATCGTGCCCGGTCGCAAGGGCGCTGTTGTGGTTTCGGCCGACGAGACCCCCCGCGCGACCAGCCGTGAGGCCCTCGCCGGCCTGCGCCCCATCCTGCTGACCACGGATGCGGCATCCACTGTCACCGCCGGAAATGCCAGCGGGCAGAACGACGCGGCCGCCGCCTGCATCGTGACCACGCCCGAGCGCGCCGCCGAACTCGGACTCACACCGCTCGTGAGTCTCCGGTCGTGGGCCCGGGCCGGCGTCGACCCGTCGCGGATGGGCCTCGGCCCGGTGCCCGCCACCGCGAAGGCACTTGAACGCGCCGGGCTCGTACTCGCCGACATCGACCTGATCGAGCTCAACGAGGCCTTCGCCGCGCAGGTTCTCGCCGTCTCGCGCGAATGGAACTTCACCGACGCCGACTGGGACCGCACCAACGTGAACGGCTCCGGCATCTCCCTCGGCCACCCGGTGGGCGCCACCGGCGCGCGGATCCTCGCAACGGCCACCCGGCAGCTGCAGCGCACGGAGGGCCGTTTCCTGCTCGAAACCATGTGCATCGGCGGTGGCCAGGGCCTGGCCGCCGTCTTCGAACGGGTGTGACCGGGGCGCACGACCGGGACCAGGCCAGGCCTTTCGATTTCGCTACACGGGGGCTGGGCCGGACGCGGGATTGCCGGCCGGTTCCTGTGGACCTCGCGCGGGCTGCATCCGTCGCCGCGGGGACAGCCGGCCGGACAGCCCGGACAGGGTCCTGCGGTTGAAGACGGCGATCCGGCGCGCCGCGGTGCCTTCGCCCACGACGAGATCCGGCATTTTCGGGTCGAGGTCGGGGCTGAAGCCGGCCGGCGGCAGGCCGAATGCCATCCGCGAGGTCTGCACCACCCGCTTGCCGAGGATGTTGTTGCCGGCACCGCCGACGATCGCGCCGACACCGAACGGGAGGGCCTTTCCGATGAAGCTGGCCCCGCCCCTGGCCGCGAACTGCCGGAGGAAGCTGCTCTTCAATCGGTCCGTCAGCGGCCCCATGATGGCTCGGGGGAGGCTGGTGGTGACGAGTTCGCCCCAGTAGACGTTGCGCGCGGCCCCATTGCCCGTGGCCTGGCCGGCCAGCTGGCGCACGAGTTCCGATCCTTCGTGTCCGAGCATCATCGTCATCACCAGGGCGCGGGCGCGTTCCGGGTCGGCGACGGCGATGCCGTGCACCTCGCTCACCGATTGGGTGAACAGAGCCGTCGCTTCGAGGAAGCCGGCCGTTTCCACCCCGGACAGGGCCAGGGTGATGCCGGTGGTCACGCCCGGGATGACCGCTGTCGCGCCGACGGCCGCGCCGCCGGTGGTGACGGCGGCGACATAGCGCCGTTCGAGGATGACGATGATCTCGACCGGGGTCGCGTGAGGGGACCGCCGGCGGATCGCGCGGATGTGCGCCAGCACGGCCGGGCGGTGGATCGCCATCACACGGTCGAAGCCCGCGATGACTCCGGACGGCAGTTGCCCGCCCTGGGGCAGACCGCCCGTTGTCGACACCATTGGTTGTGGCTTTCTGGCCATCAGAGCACGCTCCTTCGAATTCTCGATGAGTTTACGTGTCTCAGATGGGCCACTGGTGGGAATCGCCGGGCGCGCCTATACAGGGAGGATGTCTGACCCGAAATCGGAAGCATCGCGCATCCTCGGACTGAGGTTACGGCGCCGGCGACGCCAGCTCGCCCTCAATCAGGAGGCCGTGGCGCTCCTGGCCGGGCTCAACGTGTCGAATTATGCGCGTATCGACCGCGGTCACGGCAATCCGACGTTTCACACGCTGATTCGGCTCGCAACGGTGCTCGGCCTGGAGCCAGGCGATTTGATGACCGGGTTCAGCGCCGAGCAGTTGCCGCCCACACGCGACAGTCTCACGCGGTCGACCGGCTCGACGTGGACGGGCCAGATCAGGCCGACTTGATGCCGTACTGGGTGTTGTACAGCGCCAGGACCTCGTCGATGGGCGCATCCAGTACCAGCTTGCCCTTGTCCAGGTACAGACCCCGGGTGCAGAACCGGCGTAGGTCCCGTTCGTTGTGCGAGACGAAAAACAGTGTCCGTCCGCCCGCGAGGAGCTCCTCGATGCGCCGGTAGCATTTCTCCCGGAAGGCCTTGTCGCCCACGGCGAGTACCTCGTCGACGAGGAGGATCGGTTCCTCGAGGCGGGAAATGACGGCGAAAGCGATGCGCACCTTCATCCCGCTGGACAGGTGCTTATAGGGCGTGTCGACGAAATCGGCGATCTCGGCGAATTCGATGATCTCGTCAAAGCGCACGTTGATCTGCTTTTTCGTCATGCCGTGCAGGCCCGCTGTGAGGTACACATTGTCGCGCACGCTCAGGTCGTCGACGAACCCGCCGGTGATCTCGATCAGCGGGGCGACGCCCTCCGTCACGTGCACGGTGCCCTCGTCGGGCAGCACGACGCCGGTGACGAGTTTCAGGAGGGTGGACTTGCCCTGGCCGTTGCGACCGACCACGCCGATCGCCTCGCCGCGCTGCACGGAGAAGGACACGTTCCGCAGCGCCCAGAACTCGCCTGGGCGGATCCGCCGCTTGCTGCCGGCGAACATGTCCTTGAACGTGCGGCGGCCGCGCCGATTGCGTCGAAAACGGATGCCGACCCCCGTCAGGGTGATCACCGGTGCCGGCACTAGATCTCCTTCAAGACTGCGCGCTCCGTGCGCGTGAAGACAACGAGCCCGCCCAGGAGCAGCGCAAGCGACATTGCGGCGCTGACACCGACGACGGCCCAGTTGAGCTGCCCAGGGAAGAACGCTGCGCGATACAGGCTGAAGATGCCGCTGAGCGGGTTGAATGCCGCCCAGAACTGCAGTTGTTCCGGTAGGTCGGTGGTGCCGTAGATGATCGGGGAGGCGTAGAAGAGGAAACGCAGCACGAGCTTGACGGCGCGCTCCAGATCGCGGAAGAAGACCACCAGCGGAGCGACGATGAGGCCCACCCCGACAGTCAGCACCGCCTGGATCAGGATGGCCAGCGGGAAGAAGACGGCGTCGAGGTTGATCTGCGCGCCGGAGAAGACCGCGAACAGCACCAGTACCGGAATGGACGCCAGGAACTCGATCCCCTTGGAGAGAACCAGCCGGTTGACCCAGATCGTGCGGGGGATCCTCGTCGACCGGATGAGCTTTGCTTCCCGAAGGAACGCCCGGGTGCAGTCGGAGACCGTGCCGTTGAACCACATCCAGGGCAGCAGGGCGGCGAGGAGGAACACGATGTACGGCTCGTTGCCCACGCCGCGCTGGAAGACCTGCGTGAAAACGAACCAGTAGATCCCGGCCATCACGAGCGGGTCGAGGATTGACCAGAAGTAGCCGAGCAGCGACGTCGAATACCGCACGCGCAGGTCCCGCTGAGTGAGCAACCAGAGGGAATGACGATATCGGGCGGAAGACGTGCGCTGCTCAGGGCGCACTTCCGCGTAACTACTCACGCGCTCTATCGTAGGGCCGCAAGACGCGGCCCCAGGTGCCAACGCCTGGAGGAACAGGCCTAGACGAACAGGTTGGCCCGCTCGAGATCCTCGGCGAAGTCGACCTCGACGGCATAGAAGTCGGAGATGTCGAGCGGTTCGACCAGCAGGTTGTTCTTCTCGATGGCAAGTTCGATGCCGCGCTCGAAGTAGTCCTGGTCGCCCACCTTCGTCAGGTGGTGAAGCAGAACGGCCTTGTAGGCGCTGGAGATGTAGTTGATGCCGACGGCTTCGCCGAGGCCGCCCTTGACGGTCTTCGACAGTTCCTTGATGTAGCCCTCGGCGCTGGTCGTGTACTTGACCTCTTCGTCGGACACCTTGGAGGTGTTGACGGTCACGAAGGACTGGTCGCGAGCCACCATGGCGGCGGCGCGATCGAGGATGGCGGGGTCGAAGACGACGTCGCCGTTCATCCACAGCACTCCGCCGGTGGTGGAGGCCTGCAGGGCACGCATCAGGCTCTTCGACGTGTTCGTCTGGTCGTATTCTTCGTTGTAGACGAAGGATGCCTGCGGGAAGGCCTCGATGATGTGCTCGAGCTTGTAGCCGACGACGATGGTGACCTTGGCCTTCTTGCCGAAGGCGTGCCCGATGTTGTCGAACTGCTGCTGCATGATCGTTCGACCGTCGTTGAGTTCGGTGAGCGGCTTCGGGAGCGAACGGCCGAGTCTGCTGCCCATGCCTGCTGCCAGAATGACTACCTGAGTGGTCACGATTGTCTCCTTCAAAAAGTTTTGGGACCGAGACAACACTCGTAGTGGGACAGAGTTTGTCTAGGGTTCACCCATAAGGTCACGTATAGACACACCGTTATGCCCGCTTCAGAATACCTTAAGGGCCATATCCGGGGGAAGAGCATGCTCGTAACGTGTTGCTTTCGTGACCCGACCGGTGTCCCGGGCACCGCAGAATGTGTCTTTGGCTGACCCCCCAAACCTGCGGTGTCAGACGGTCCTTGGTAGGTTAGCGAGGTGACTGACGTGCCCCCCAATTCCGAGCCCCGCGAGCCGAGGACTGCAGTACCGAGGCAGGTTTCCGCTGAATCAGAGGCCACGGCGACCCTGCCTGTGCGCAAGATGCCGGTGCGTAAATCCACGGTCAGAACGGCCCCGGCGCGCACGCCGGGTACCCCCCGTCCGGCCACAGCGCGCCCCACCACCGCCTCCGCCAGGGCAGCCGCGGCGGATCTCGGTGCCGATTCCGCTCCCGCTTCCGCGCTCACCGCGCCGAAGAAGCCGGTGGCCAGGGCCAGGCCCACGAAGGCCGTCGGGGCGTCGACTCCCGCCCGCGAGTCGGCGGCGGGCGAAGCCGTCTCCTCCGCCCCGGCGGCCACTCCCCGGACACCGTCCGCCCGGACGGCCGCGGCAAGGGCGACCGCCGCCCGCACGGCGGCGGCGAAGTCGGAGTCCGCCGTGAAATCGGGCGTGGCACGGGCCGGCGCGGCCAAGGCCACGGCCACCAAGACCAGCTCGGCGAAGGCCAGCGCAGCCAAAGCCAGCGCCGCCAAGGCCAGTGCGGCGAAGGCTGCAGCCGTTCGCGCGGCTGCGCTCCAGGCGTCGACCGGTCGGCTGGTTCCGGAGCCTGCCGGAAGCGGCGACGACTCGTCGGCCGGGGCCGCGGCATCCGTCGTCGACGGAGTGCCGTTTGTCGCGGACGTGCCGCTTGCACTCGAGGTGGCGGATGTGCCCCTCGCCGCGGACGTGCCGCTGGTCGCGGTGGCACCCGTTCGCGTCGAACCCGTCGTTGAACCTGTTGCCGACCCCCATGCCGTTGAGTCCGTCGTCGTTGAGTCCGTCGTCGTTGAGCCAGTCGTCGCGGAGCCGAAGCGTCCCGCATCCAACCGCACGCCCCGGAAGTCCGCGGTCGCACCGGTCGCGCCCACAGACCCTGCGGCGCCGATCGTCCTGGCCGTGAGCGGCCTGCGGAAGAGCTTCGGCCAGACCGTCGCCGTGGCGGGGGTCGACCTCGAGGTGCGGACCGGATCGTTCTATGGGATCGTCGGGCCCAACGGCGCCGGCAAGACCACGACGCTGTCCATGATCACCGGCCTGCTGCGGCCGGATGAAGGCTCAGTGACGATCAACGGGATCGACGTCTGGGGGAGTCCGATCGCAGCCAAGCGCCTGATCGGAGTGCTTCCTGACCGGTTGCGGCTGTTCGACCGGCTGACCGGCGCCCAGCTCATCTACTACTCCGGAGTTCTGCGCGGGCTCGATGCCGTGACGGTGCGGAAGCGTTCGGCGGACCTGGCCGTGGCCTTCGGGCTGGAGGAGGCTCTCAACCGGCTGGTCGCCGACTACTCGGCCGGTATGACGAAGAAGATCGCCCTGGCCTGCGCCATGATCCACTCGCCACGCTTGCTGGTACTCGATGAACCGTTCGAATCCGTGGACCCGGTCTCGGCCGTCAACGTCACCGAGATCCTGCAGAAGTACGTGGCCAGCGGGGGCACGGTCGTGCTCTCCAGTCACGGTATGGACATGATCCAGCGGGTCTGTGACCATGTGGCCATCATCGTGCAGGGTGCCGTTCTGGCGTCCGGCACCGTTGACGAGGTGCGCGGTGAGTCGACGCTCGAGGAACGGTTCATCGAACTGGCCGGCGGTCGCAAAGTGGCGGAGGGCATGGAGTGGTTGCACAGTTTCTCGGACTGAGACTCCGTCTGCTCGCCAATCTCTTCCGGCGCAGCCCCTGGCAGATCGTGGGCATCGCGATCGGGCTTTTGTACGGGCTCGTCCTAGCGCTGGGCCTTCTGGTTCTGCTGGTGGGGCTGCGATTCACCGGTGACGTCGAGGCCATCCGCGACGGCATGGTCGTCTGCGGGGCATTCGTCATGCTCGGCTTCCTGCTGGTCCCGCTCGTGTTCGGCGTCGACGACGCGATGGACCCGCGCAAGTTCGCGATCATGGGCATTCCGAATCGGCAGCTGTCGCTCGGACTGGCGGTGTCCTCGGTCATCGGGGTGCCCGCGTTCGTACTGGCTCTGGTTCTTCTCGGCACCGTCGTGACCTGGTCGCGGGGCATCCTCGAGACACTCCTGGCCCTGGTGTCCGCCGTTGTGCTGCTGGCCACGTGCATGCTGGCGTCGCGGGTCAGCACGTCCCTGGCCGCATTCCTGCTGGCGACCCGCCGGTCGCGCGAGTTCACCGGAATCATCGGCGTGCTGGTGCTGGTCATGATCGCGCCCGTCGTGCTCCTGGCCCTCAACTTCGACTGGGAACAGTACGGCCTCGACCTGCTCGGAGGGCTGTCCGCGATTCTCGGCTGGACGCCGCTGGGCGCGGCCTGGGCCGTTCCGGGAGACGCGGCGACGGGTTCCTGGGGCACGGCTTTCCTGAAGCTCCTCGTGGCACTGGCGACGGTCTACGTGCTGTGGCAGGCGTGGCAGGGCCTCGTCGCCCGGATGCTGGTCACGCCGGGTCGGGAAGCCCCGGCTCGTCAGTACGGCGGTCTCGGGTGGTTCGACCGCATGCCGCACACGCCCGTCGGCGCCATCGCCGCCCGCAGCCTCACCTACTGGCGCCGCGACTCGCGGTACTGGATGTCGCTGATCATGATTCCGATCATCCCGGTGCTCGTGATCATCCCGTTGAACTTCGCCGGGATCCCCCTGTCCTACCTCGCACTGCTCCCGGTGCCCCTGATGAGCGTCTTCCTGGGCTGGACGCTGCACAACGACGTGGCCCTCGACCACACCGCCGTCTGGCTGCACGTGGCTTCCGGCACCCGCGGTTTATCCGACCGGCTCGGCCGCCTCGTTCCGGCCCTGATGGTGGGCATCCCCCTGATCGGCATCGGGTCGGCGATCAGCATTTCCGTCTACGGCGACTGGACCGCCCTGCCTTCGGTGCTGGGAGTGAGCACGTGCATCCTGCTGACCGGGCTTGGCTTCTCGAGTTACGCCTCAGCGCGGTTCCCGTACCCGGCGACGAAACCCGGAGACAGCCCCTTCTCCCAGCCGCAGGCATCGGATACTCCGGCGGCCTTGATCCAGTCCCTGACGTTCGCCGGCTCGATCGCCCTGTCCCTCCCGGCCATCGCCTGCGGACTGCTGGGGGTCTTCGTCAGCCCGATCTGGCATCTGCCGGCCCTCCTGCTGGGCGTGGGCGTGGGCATCCTGACCCTGACTCTCGGGGTCTGGCTGGGCTCGCGGGCGTTTGATCGACGGGGCCCGGAGATGCTCGCCTCAGCAATCCGCGCCTGACCCGGTGCTCCCTGCCGTTTCCGAGCGGGGTTGCCTAGAATGTCAGGCATGACTGAAGACTTCCGTGCGAGCATCGCAGAACCCGGCAGCCCCGGCGCCGGCGGCGGCACATCCACGCTGGACCGCGAACTCGAAGAACTCCTCAACCGGGAGCAAATCGAGCCGGGCGACCACGAACGTTTCTCGCACTACGTGCCCAAGGACAAGATCCTCGAGTCCGCCATCTCCGGCAAGCCGGTGAAGGCACTGTGCGGCAAGAAGTGGCTGCCGGGACGCGACCCGGAGAAGTTCCCGGTCTGCCCGACCTGCAAGGCGATCTACGAGAAGATGAAGGCCTCCTGACCCCCAAGCGCTGACCGTGCGGCGGTACGGCCCTGGCGGAGCGGTAGGGCCCTAGCGGTACGGTTCTAGCGGTACAGGGTCGGCAGAACGGGGTCTCCGCGCCCCAGGCGGAACGCTTCCATCGGCAGTTCCTGCATGACGGATGCGTGGTGGGCGCGGGCGAGCAACGTTCCGGCCGTTCCGAGGTAGCGGTCGTCGAACACGCCGGCGGTCACCAGCGGCACGAGCAGTACGCGGTCCCGCCCCTCCGGCTCGGCGGGCGGGGCGGCATCCGCCGGATCCTCGCCGATCAGGACGACCTCGGCGCGGGCGATCCCCGCCGCGTCGAGTTGCCGCACGGACCGCTTGCGCCCGCCGACCGAGATCTTCGCGGGAGACGTCTTGGCGACCGAGACCCATTCACCGGCGTCGTCCCGGTGGGCCACCAGCTTGTAGACCATGCCCGCCGCGGGGGACCCGGATCCGGTCACGACCGAGGTGCCCACCCCGAAAGCGTCGACGGGCGATGCGGACAGCGCCGCGATGGAGTACTCGTCGAGGTCGCTGGTGACCGTGATGCGGGTGTTGACGGCGCCGAGCGAGTCCAGCCGGGCGCGGGCGCTCGCGGCCACGGTCGGCAGGTCGCCGGAATCGATGCGGATGGACCCGAGCTCCGGGCCGGCCACGTCGACCGCCAGCCGGATGCCCTTCTCGACGTCGAAGGTGTCCACCAGCAGCGTCGTCGCCGGGCCGAAAGCGGCCACTTGCGCGCGGAAGGCGTCTTCCTCGCTGTCGTGGAGGAGGGTGAAGGAGTGGGCGGCCGTGCCCATCGTGGGCACACCCCAGCTGCGTCCGGCTTCGAGGTTGCTGGTCGAGGCGAACCCGGCGATGTAGGCGGCACGGGCGGCGGCCACGGCGGAGTACTCGCCCGTGCGCCTCGATCCCATCTCGGCCAGGGGCCTGCCCAGACTCACCGACACCATCCGCGCGGCCGCGCTGGCCACGGAACTGTCGTAGTTGAGCACGCTGAGGATGAGGGTCTCGAGGATCACGCACTCGGCGAAGCTGCCGTCGACCGTGACCAGGGGGGAGCCGGGAAAGTACGCCTCGCCCTCCTGGTAGCCCCAGATGTTGCCTCGGAAGGCGTAGTTCGCGAGCCAGTCGAGGGTGGGCTCGCGAACCACCTTATTGTCACGCAGCCAGGTGAGCTCGGCATCCTCGAACCGGAACGAACGGATCAGTTCGAGCAACCTGCCGGTGCCGGCCACGATGCCGTAGCGGCGGCCGGAGGGCAGTCGGCGTGCGAAGGCCTCGAACTGGCACTCCCTATCGGCGGTGCCGCTCTGGATCGCGGCATCCACCATCGTGAGCTCGTAACGGTCGGTGCGGAACGCTGAGGATTCGGTCACTCGGAAAGCCTATCCCTCGGCCTGACTCGGCCTCGTCAAAGAGTTCGGCTTACAGCGCCCCGAAGGCGACGATGCAGTTCTGGCCGCCGAAGCCGAAGGCGTTGGCCAGCGCGAACTTCACCGGCTTCTCCCGGGCCACCCTGGGCACGTAGTCGAGCGTGCAGTCCGGGTCGGGGGTCGTGTAGTTGATCGTGGGTGGGATGATTCCGGTGCGGATCGATAGCGCGCAGAGCAGGCCGGAGAGGGCGCCCGCGGCCCCGATCATGTGGCCGGTCATCGATTTGGGTGCGGTGACGGCGATGGAATCGGCAGCCTGACCGAGCGCCTGGCGGATCGCCGAGGTCTCGGCCCGGTCGTTGGCCTGGGTGGAGGTGCCGTGGGCGCAGATCATGTCGATGTCGCTCGGGTTCAGCTTCGACTTGATGAGGGCGCGGGTCATGGCCAGGCTCGCGAATTTGCCGGTGGGTTCGGGCGCGACGATGCTGTGGCCGTCGCTGGTGAGGGCGCCGCCCAGCACCTCGGCGTAGATCTGGGCACCGCGGGCGCGGGCGTGGGAGAGCAGCTCCATCACGAAGACGACCGCTCCCTCCCCGAAGACGAGTCCGTTGCGGTCGGCGTCGAATGGGCGGGAGGCCTCGGCCGGCGAGTCGTTGTTCGTGGAGGCCGCGTGCATGGCGTTCAGTCCGGCGAACATGACGGGCGTGATGGCGGCCTCGACACCGCCGGCGATGACGACGTCGGCGTCGCCCATGATGAGCATGGTGCGGGCTTCGAGGAGCGCATAGGCCCCGCTGGCGCAGGCCAGGGCGCTCGCGTTGACCGGGCCGTGGATGCCGAGGTCGATCGCGACCTCGCAGGCGGCCATGTTCAGCAGGGCCGAGGGCACGAAGCGCGGCGGGATGCGCCGGGAGTCTCCGGAGTTGACGAGCTCGGTTGCTTCCTGGATCTCCGCGAAACCGCTGACGGCGCTGTTGACGACGACAGCCGTGTCGATCCCTTCCATCGAGGTGCCGAAGCCGGCATCCGCCACCGCCTCACGGGCCGCGGCGATCGCGAGCTGCGAGGACCGGGAGGCGCGCTTGACCTGCTTTACGGCCATATGGTCGGCCGGAATGAAGTTCTTCACCTCGCCGGCGATCTGCGTCGGCAGACCGGTGGGATCGAACTGGGTGATCCGGGCGACACCGCTGCGCCCGTTGGTGAGGCCTGACCACGTGTCGCGCCAATTGTTCCCCAGCGGCGTCAAGGCGCCCAGCCCGGTGATTACAACTCGATCATTCACGGTGATCATCTCCTCAAACGGCGAATGTGACGCCATCTTTGTGCGGATCTCGTCGGTTGGCGGCACCCGTATTTCGAGTGTAGTTACGGCCATATTCCCTTCTCGGTACGTGCCGGCATCCGTGCCGTGAGTCTGGGAATGCGCCCTGAAAGCACTCAGTTCCGCGGCCCGGACTGCAGGCGACCGCGCTGTCGGGCGAGCTGTCAGGGAATCCGGGTAGGCTCGTCTGTCGTGACGGATGCACCGATAGGAATCTTCGATTCCGGAGTGGGCGGCCTGACCGTCGCCCGGGCGATCAAGGATCAGCTGCCCAACGAATCGATCCTCTATATCGGCGACACGGAGCACTCCCCGTATGGTCCGAAGAAGATCGCAGATGTGCGCGGCTTCGCCCTGAAGGTGCTCGACGACCTGGTCGCGCAGGACGTGAAGATGCTGGTGATCGCCTGCAACACCGCGTCGGCTGCCGTGCTGCGGGACGCCCGCGAGCGCTACAGCGTTCCCGTGGTGGAGGTCATCCAGCCGGCGGTGCGGAGCGCCGTCCGCGCCACCCGCAACAACCGTGTCGGCGTGGTCGGCACCCTCGGCACCGTCAACTCCCTCGCCTACGACGACGCGTTCGCCGCGGCCACGAACATCCGGCTCTTCACCCAGGCCTGCCCCCGATTCGTGGAATTCGTCGAGGCGGGCGTGACCACCGGTGACGAGCTGCTCGCCGTCGCCGAGGAGTACCTCGCCCCGTTGCAGGCCGCGGAGGTCGACACCCTCGTCCTCGGCTGCACCCACTACCCGTTCCTGCGCGGCGCCATTTCGTACGTGATGGGCGACGCGGTCACCCTCGTCTCCAGCGACACCGAAACCGCCAACGACGTGTACCGGCTGCTCGTCAGCCAGGGCCTGGCGCGCACCGAGGCTGCGCCCCCCAGCTACCGGTATGAGGCCACCGGCGACAGCGCCGAGGATTTCCTTCGCCTGGCCCATCGCCTGATCGGACCGGAAATCTCCCGGGTCGACCTGGTCGAGACCGGCTCATTCAGCCTGAGCGAACTTGCCGAGTTCGCCGCTTCGCACCCCACCATCACCAAGGAGATCTCGTGACCGATATTGTGCGCGTAGACGGACGAACCACTGACCAGCTGCGCCCCGTCACGATCGAGCGAGGCTGGAGCGACCAGGCCGAGGGCTCCGCACTGATCTCGTTCGGACGCACGAAGGTTCTCTGCACAGCCTCCTTCACCAACGGCGTTCCGCGCTGGATGGCCGGCAAGGGCAAAGGCTGGGTCACGGCAGAGTACTCCATGCTGCCGCGTTCCACCGATTCCCGGATGGACCGCGAGTCGGTCAAGGGCCGGATCGGCGGCCGCACCCACGAGATCAGCCGTCTGGTCGGGCGGAGCCTGCGCGCCGTCGTCGACATGAAGGCCCTCGGCGAGAACACCATCGTGCTGGACTGCGACGTGCTGCAGGCCGACGGCGGCACCCGCACGGCGGCCATCACGGGTGCCTACGTCGCCCTCGCGGACGCGCTCGAGTGGGGCCGGGAGAAGAAGTTTCTCAGCCAGAAGGCTCAGCCGCTCATCGACAGCGTCTCGGCCATCTCCGTCGGCATCGTCGGCGGCGTGCCCATGCTCGACCTCGCCTACGTCGAGGACTCCAAGGCCGAAACCGACATGAACGTCGTCGTCACGGGCCGCGGCCTCTTCGTCGAGGTTCAGGGAACGGCCGAGGGTGCTCCCTTCGACCGGCAGGAGCTGAACTCGCTACTCGACCTGGCACTGGCGGGCACGGTGTCCCTGACCGAGTTCCAGAAGACGGCACTGGGGCGTTAGGGCCGTGCAGGTCGTTCTCGCCACCCACAATCCGCACAAGGTCGAGGAGCTGCGTCGCATCCTCGCCCCGAAGCTCCCCGCACTCGAGGTTCTCGCCTATGACGGCCCGGAGCCGGTCGAGGACGGCGCCACCTTCGCCGAGAACGCCCTGATCAAGGCGCGCGCCGCCGCCGCGCACACCGGGCTGCCGGCGATCGCCGACGACTCGGGGATCTGCGTAGACGTGCTGGGCGGGTCGCCCGGGATCTTCTCCGCCCGGTGGGCCGGTCCCGCAAGGGACTCGGACGAGAACCTGCGGTTGCTGCTCTGGCAGCTCGGTGACATGGGCGCCGAACACCGCGGGGGCCACTTCACCTGCGTGGCCGCGCTCGCGCTGCCCGACGGCACGGAATGGCACGTGACCGGTGAATGGCCGGGGCAGATCCTGACCGCGCCGAGCGGCTCCGGCGGTTTTGGCTACGACCCGATCTTCCTGCCCGACGGCTACGCCATCTCCGCCGCCGAGCTGACGCCCAACGTGAAGAACGAGCACAGCCACCGGGCCCGTGCCTTCGACAAGCTGATCCCGGTGTTGCAGACCCTGCTCGCGGTGTGACCTTCCCCGTCCCACCGCCCCGCCCCTGAACCAATTCGACGGAGATATTGCTCTAAACAGGCGGTTTCGAGGCTTTCGGGGCCGTTTCGGGCAGATTCTCCGTCGAATTGGTTCGGGGCCGGGCCCTGACGGGTGGGCTCGGACCCGGTGGGCTCGGACCCGGCGGGAGCAGGCGCGGTGCTCGATCCCGGAGAGGGGCCAACTGGCGGGGCGGCGTCGCTCGCCATACCGTGGACGCATGGGACACGATCACGCGCACACCTCGCAGACGAACCGCGCGCGGCTGTCGTTGGCGATCGGCATCGTCGCGACCGTGCTCGTGGTCGAAATCATCGGTGCCTGGCTGACCGGCTCGCTGGCCCTGCTGGCGGATGCCGGACACATGTTCTCCGACCTCGCCGGACTGCTCATCGCGTTCGCGGCGACCGTGGTGGCGGCCAGGCCGGCCACGGACCGGCAGACCTTCGGCTATCGGCGGGCCGAGGTGTTCGGAGCGCTCCTGAACGGGCTGATCCTGGTCGGCGTGGCGATCTCCGTCACGGTGGGTGCTCTCACCCGGCTCCTCGGTGCGGACGGGGGAGAGGTACGTGCCGCGCCCATGCTGGTCGTGGCCGCCATCGGACTGGTCGCCAACCTCGCGGCGCTGCTGCTGCTGCGGCCGGCGGCGAGCACGTCGATCAACATGCGCGGTGCCTACCTGGAGGTGCTCGGCGACACGCTCGGATCGGTGGCCGTCATCGTGGCGGCCGCGGTCATCCTGTTCACCGGTTTCGAACAGGCCGACGCGATCGCGTCGCTGCTCATCGCGGGCATGATCGCGCCCCGGGCGTTCGTGCTGCTGCGCGACGTGGTGCGCGTGTTCAGTGAATCCGTTCCGGTCGACACGGATGTCGCGGAGATCCGGCGGCATCTGCTCGCCACATCAGGCGTCGTGGCCGTGCACGACGTGCACGTCTGGGCGATCACGTCCGGCGCCCACGTCTTCAGCGCCCACGTCGTGGTCGAAGCGAGCGTGCTCAGCGGGGGAGGCTCCGGGGCTCTGCTCGACGCGCTGTCGTCCTGCCTGGCGGAGCATTTCGACGTGGACCACTCCACGTTCCAGCTCGAACCGGCCGGGCACGCCGAGCACGAGGACAACCCGCACCTCTGACCGGCGAGCCGCAAGGCGGTCAGCGCGGGTCCGGGGCGCCGGCGCCGGGTCAGCTGTCGCGCGTGTGCTCGTCGTTCCGCTGCTCGGGGTCCTTGGGCTCGTGTCCGCCGTCGAAAGCGTCGGAGTCGAGGACCAGAGTGCCGGTGTGGGTGGCAACCCCGCCGGTGCGCGTGGCGCGCCGGGCCTTCAGCACGGACTGCAGGTAGTGATAGACGGTGGGAATGAGCGTGATGAACACCGCTCCCAGAAGGATCAGGTCGATGTAATTCTGCACGAACTCTGCGACGGGCGGGATATAGCCCAGGAAGAAGCCGAAGTAGGTGAGGCCGGCGCCCCAGAGGAGGGCCCCGATCAGGTTGTAGAGCGAGTACTTGCGGTAGTCCATGTGGCCCACGCCCGCGGCGACCGGGGCGAACGTGCGCACGATGGGCACGAACCGCGCCACAATCACGGCGACCCCGCCGAAGCGCACGAAGAACGCGTTCGTGCGCTCGACGTTCTTGACGCTGAACAAACCCGATTCCTTGCGTTCGAACACTTTCGGTCCGAATTTATGCCCGATCAGGTAACCGGCTTCGCCGCCGAGGAATGCCGCGAACCCGATCGCCAGGGCCACCCACCAGATGTCCATCTGGATCACGCCGGCGAAGGTGAGGAGGCCGGTGATGACCAGCAGGGTGTCGCCGGGGAGTAGGAAGCCGACGAGGAGCCCCGTCTCCGCGAACACGATCGCACACACGCCCAGCAGCGCCCACGGGCCGAAGCCGTTGATGAGCACCTCCGGATCGAGCCAGGGGATGACGGCCGCAGGGGCCAGAGCAGTGTGAATCACGTAAAAACTCCTGTTGGCGTCGGTCAGATCGGCCGGGCGGCGGGATCACGGGATGCTGTGTTACAGGCTAGCCCGTATTCTCGATAGAACGCCGTGGGGCACTATGAGGTTGCCGGGCCATCGAGGAGCCCGTCGCCGCCCTCCGCCGATGCGGCATCCTGCCTGGTCTGGGCGCGGTCGGCGAACCAGGTTCGCAGTCCGAACACGATCGAGGCGGCGATGAAGACACCGGCAATCACGTATGCCGCGCTCTTGACGCCGGGGATGGCCGCCGCGTAGTAGCCGGTCAGGGTGAGCCCGACACCCCAGGCCAGCGCTCCGACGAGGTTGCTGCTGAGGAACTTGTAGTAATTCATGCGGCCGACACCGGCGATCACCGGCACGAAGACCCGCGCCCAGGGCATGAACCGGGCGACGACCACCGACCACCAGCCGAACTTGCGGTAGAAGGACTCGGTCTTGACGATGGCCGCGCGGGTGCGGCGCCCGCCGTGCCGATCGAGGTACGAGCGGCCGAAGTGGCGCCCGAGCAGGAAGCCGACTTGGTCGCCGAGGAAGGCGGCCACCCCGGTTCCCGCGGCCAGCACCGCGATGCTCAGGTTCGGTGTCGACGCCGCCACCAGGCCCGACCCGAACAGGAGCGAGTCGCCGGTGATGAAGGGGATGAACACCCCCAGGAAGACCGCCGTGCCCGCGAAGACCAGCGCCCAGACAAGCAGATAGAAGACCACGACGCCGGTGTTCGCCAGCAGGTCGTTCAATTGGCCGTCCAGGGCCGACATGTGACTCATGTGCGGGAGAGGGGACTTGAACCCCCACGCTCGAAAGCACAGGAACCTAAATCCTGCGTGTCTGCCAATTTCACCACTCCCGCGAAGTGCGGTTCCAGTGTACTTCGTGCGCCCGGCCTGCCCGTGAGCGCGCGGGCCCGCGGGTGCCCCCGTCACCAGCGAGCCGGCTCAGGGGGCGGATGCGACTCCGAGCAGAGACTGCGAGAAGGCGGACGTCTGGGCCCGGAGGGCGGCGACGACGGCGGCCACGGCCGGCTGGTGCAGGGAATCCTGCCTGAGCACCATCCAGTACTGCAACCGCTCGTGGAACTGCTCCGGCAGCAGGCGCACCAGGTCGGCATGCCGGTCGCCCATGAAGCACGGCAGGAACCCGATTCCGGCCCCGGCGCGGGTCGCCTCGACGTGCACGAAGACGTTGGTGGAGCTCAGCGACGCCCGCATCGAGGGCACGAGGCGTCGCGGCGCATCCAGATCATCGACCAGCAGCATCGAATCGACGAAGTAGACGAGCGGATGCGTCGTCAGCTCCGCCACGGTCGTCGGCGTGCCCTTCTCGGCGAGGTAGTCTCTCGACGCGTACATGCCCAGCAGGTAGTAGCCCAGCCGAAACGCCTCGGCCCGGTGCGCCTGGGGCTCGCCCACCACGACCTCGATGTCCAGGCCCGAGCGGTGCTGGAGGGCACGGCGGGTCACGGTGACGATCTCCACCCGTAGCGCCGGGTGGGTTCGCTGCAGCGCGGCGATGGCCGGGGCGGCGATGTAGGCGCTGAAGCCATCCGTTGCCGACATGCGCACGACGCCGGACAGTTGGTGCGGCCGGTCCGTTGGGCCGTTCAGGATCGCGACCGCTGACTCGACGTTCTCGGCGGCGTTGAAAGCACGTTTGCCCAGTTCGGTCAGCTCCCACCCGCCGACCGTGCGGGAGAGCACCCGCCCGTCCAGAGCCCTCTCCAGTGCGGCGATCCGGCGGGAGACGGTGGTGTGGTTCAGGCCGAGGCTCTCCGCGGCCGTGGTGAAGCGACCGGTGCGCGCGACGCCGAGGAGAATTAACAGGTCGTCCGGGTTGGGCGAGGAGGCCGGGGTGGGCTGGAAGCTCATATCTGCAAGTATGCACATAGTGTGTGTAGATGTGGTCATTGATGCAGATCGGTGTGGCGGGAATACTCAAGGGATCCGTTCCGGGTAGAACGGGGCCCATCCGTAATTCACCACGAAGTGTCAGCGACGACACCGAAGGAGTCAGACATGAGCGTCAATCAGCGCGTCGAAGCCGGATCATCCGGACGGAGTGCCAGCGAAGAGACATCGGGCCTGAGAAAGATCGTGGCCGCGTCGATGGTGGGCACAGTCGTCGAGTGGTATGAATTCTTCCTCTATGCCACGGCAGCGAGCCTCGTCTTCGGCAAATTCTTCTTCCCGAACGCCGGCAGCGAACTGGACGGCATCATCGCCGCGTTCCTCACCTACGCCGTCGGGTTCATCGCCCGGCCGCTGGGCGGCATCGTCTTCGGCCAGATCGGCGACCGGCTGGGCCGCAAGCACACCCTGCAGGTCACGATCATCCTGGTCGGCGTGGCCACCTTCCTGATGGGCTGCCTGCCGGGTTACAACACCATCGGCTACTGGGCTCCGGCCCTGCTGGTGGCCCTTCGCTTCGTGCAGGGCTTCGCCGTCGGCGGTGAGTGGGGCGGCGCCGTGCTTCTGGTCGCCGAGCACAGCCCCGACAAGTCCCGTGGCTTCTGGTCCAGCTGGCCCCAGGCCGCCGTTCCGGTCGGCAACCTCCTCGCCACGCTCGTCCTGCTGACCATGTCCTGGATCCTGCCCGCCGAACAGTTCATGAGCTGGGGCTGGCGCGTCGCATTCTGGCTCTCCGCGGTGATCGTGGTCATCGGCTATTACATCCGCACCCACGTCAGCGAGGCGCCGATCTTCCTGGAGGCCCGGGCTCAGGTCGAGGCCGAGAAGGCGGTCAGCTACGGCGTCATGGAGGTCGTGCGCAAGTACCCGAAGGGCATCCTGGGAGCCATGGGCCTTCGGTTCGCCGAGAACATCCTCTATTACACGATCGTCAGCTTCTCCATCGTCTACCTGGTCACGGTGCACCAGTACGACACCAGCAAGCTGCTGCTCGCCCTGTTGATCGCCCACATCGTGCACTTCCTGGTGATCCCGCAGGTGGGACGGATGTCCGACCGCTTCGGTCGCAAGCCCGTGTACCTGGCCGGGGCCATCCTCGGTTCGACCTGGGCCTTCTTCGCCTTCCCAATGTTCGACACCCAGAATCCCGTCATCATCGTGGTGGCCATCACCATCGGACTGTGCTTCCACGCCCTGATGTACGCGGGGCAGCCGGCCATCATGTCCGAGATGTTCCCGACCCGGATGCGCTATTCGGGTGTGTCCCTCGGCTACCAGGTCACGTCGATCCTGGCCGGCTCGATGGCTCCGATCATCGCCACGGCCCTGCTGAAGGAATACCAGTCCTGGGTTCCCGTTGCCTTCTACCTCGTGATCGCCTGCGCCATCACGGTCGTCGCAGTCGTGACGCTGAAGGAGACGAAGGGGATCTCGCTGCGAGAGGTCGACGCCGTCGACGCCCGCAAGCACGGTCTGGAGCCGGTCGCGAACGGCGCCTGACCAGCCGCCCCCGACCCGCACGCACGAGCGCGATACACGCAGTACAGAGGACAACGCAATGACTGATGCATTCGAGGCCGCTTCCATCGCAGGGTGGGAGCGGCCTCGGCCGCTCGCCGGCCGCACAGCCCTAGTCACCGGGGGAGCCAGCGGGATCGGGGCCGCCGTGGTGCGCTCCCTTGCCGAACGGGGTGCCCGGGTCATCGTCGCCGACATCGATCGGGCGGCCGCGGAGGCGCTCGCCGCGGAGGTCGGCGGATCCAGCTGGGCCGTCGACCTGGCCGACACGCACGCACTGACCGACGGGGTGCTGGCGGAAGCGCTCGCCGGGGTGGACATCCTCGTCAACAACGCCGGAATCCAGCGGATCAACCCGATCCAGGACTTCGCCCCGGCCGACTTCCGTCTCATCCTCGCCCTGATGCTCGAGGCCCCGTTCCTCCTGGTCCGGGCCGCCCTGCCGCACATGTACGCGACCGGGTTCGGGCGCATCATCAACATCACCTCGGTGCACGGCATCCGCGCCTCGCCGTTCAAGAGCGCCTACGTGGCCGCCAAGCACGGCCTCGAGGGCCTGTCGAAGGTCACCGCTCTCGAGGGCGGCGAGCACGGGGTGACGAGCAACTGCGTCAGCCCCGGCTACGTGCGCACGCCCCTGGTGGAGAAGCAGATCGTGGACCAGGCGGCCGTTCACGGCATCCCGGAAGCGGAGGTGCTCAGCAGCATCATGCTGACCGAGAGCGCCATCAAACGCCTGGTCGAACCGGCAGAGGTCGGCTCGCTCGTTGCCTGGCTGGCATCGACCGACGCCGCCATGGTCACCGGGGCCAGCTACACGATGGACGGCGGCTGGTCGGCCCGCTGAGCGCGGTATTACCTGCGGCGCTGCCCGTGTGGCCAATTCAGGAGATGCGTGTCGAGTGGCGGCATGCCGCGCGTGTTTCCGCGGTCCGGCTGCTCGGGTGCCCGGCATCTCCTGAGTTAGCCACATTCGGCGGGGGACACTGGCCGCCTCGACTGAAGACGCCGGGTGCGGAACAGGCGCGCGATGGACGGGGCTGTGGATAAGTCCGGCGGCGCCTGCCCCAGGTGGGCGATCATGCAGGAATGAGCGAAGCCGTCCGTATCATCACCGAGCAGGTTCGGTCCCGGGTGCGCCGCGACGGCGTGGACCTGGCCTCCGACAACCGGCTCACCGAGCAGTACGTGCGTGACGAACTTCAGCGATACAGCGAGCGGGCCCTGGGCAGCTCGCTCCCGCTGATCGGTGACGAGCGCCAGGCGGCGCGGGAGGTGGTGGCCTCCCTGACCGGGTTCGGGGCGCTGCAGCCGTTCCTCGACGACCCGGGCATCGAAGAGATCTGGATCAACGCGCCCTCCCGGGTGTTCGTGGCCCGCGACGGCGTGCCGGAGTTGACCACGATGGTGCTGACCGAGACCGAGGTGCGGGACCTGGTCGAACGGATGCTGCAGGCATCCGGCCGCCGTGTCGACCTCAGTTCGCCGTTCGTCGACGCCTCCCTGCCCGACGGGTCCCGGCTTCACGTCGTCATCCCCGACATCACTCGCCGGCATTGGGCCGTGAACATCCGCAAGTTCACCCGGCGCATCCGTGATCTGCAGCAGCTCGTCGGCCTCGGGTCGCTGACCCAGCAGTCCGCGGAGTTCCTCCGGATGTGCGTGCTGGCCGGCCAGAACATCCTGGTCTCCGGAGCCACCCAGACCGGCAAGACCACCATGCTCAACGCCCTGCTCTCCGCCACCCGCACCACCGAGCGGATCGTGACCGTGGAGGAGACCTTCGAACTCGACCTGGCCGCGCGTGACGTGGTGGCGATGCAGTGCCGCCAGCCCAGTCTGGAGGGCACCGGGGAGATCACCCTGCGGCGCCTGATCAAGGAATCGTTGCGGATGCGCCCCGACCGTTTGATCGTCGGCGAGGTGCGCGAGGCGGAGAGCCTCGACCTGCTGATCGCCCTCAACAGCGGGTTGCCCGGAATGTGCTCGATCCACGCCAACAGCGCCAGGGACGCCCTCGGCAAGCTGTCCACGCTGCCGCTGCTGGCCGGTCGCAACATCGATTCGGCATTTGTGCTGCCGACCGTGGCCGGTTGCATCGACATCGTCGTGCACTGCGCGATCGACCGGCACGGCCGCCGTCGGGTGACCGAGGTCATCGCCCCGAGCGGCGGGCTGACCGGTTCCGTGATCGAGGCCAGCCCCATCTTCCTGATGCGCGAGGGCGCCCTGGAACCCACGGGCGGCCACCCCACCAAACTCGCCAAGTTCCGCGCGGCCGGGCTGGACCCGGCAATCGTGCTGCGGCCGGGGGCAGCATGATCCTGGTGATCGGATGCCTGCTCGGCGCCGGGCTCCTCCTGGTAGCGGCGCCGTTACTCTGGCCCCGGGCCGACCAGGCGGCAGAGCGGAGCCCGGCGCGGGGCCGGTTGCGGGGCATCCTCGCCCAGGCGGGACTCGGTTCGCTTCCGCTGGCGGCCTTCGTCGCCATCTCGCTGGTGCTGGGGCTGGCCGTGGCCGCCCTGGCGCAGGCGATTCTCGGCATCGCTGCTCTGTCGGTTGTCGCGGGGCTCTCCGGGCTGGCGCTGCCGCTGGTGACGGCGTCCCGGCGGGCGCGGGCCCGCCTTCGTGCGAACCGGGCGGTGTGGCCCGACGTCGTCGACCACCTCGTGTCCGCGGTGCGATCGGGGCTGGCGCTGCCCGACAGCGTGGGCAGCCTGGCCGGGGCCGGACCGCTGTCGACCCGGTCGTCGTTCGCCGCGTTCGCGCGTGAGTACCGGGCGAGCGGCAATTTCTCCGCGGCGGTGGACGAGCTGAAGGCGTCCCTGGCCGACCCGGTGGCCGATCGCATCCTCGAGACCCTGCGGATGGCCAGGGAGGTCGGCGGTTCCGACCTCACGGTCGTGCTGCGGAGCCTGGCCGCCTGGCTGCGGCAGGATTCTGCCATCCGGTCGGAAATCGAGGCCCGACAGTCCTGGATCGTGAGCGCGGCGAGGCTCGGGGTGGCAGCACCCTGGATCATCCTGCTGCTCCTGGCCTCCCGGCCTGAGGCGGCAATCGCCTACAACACCGCCTCCGGGGTGGTGGTGATCGTCGGCGGCCTGGTGGTCTCCGTCGTGGCCTACCAGGTGATGGTGGCCCTGGGGCGGCTGCCGGAAGAACGACGGTGGTTCCGGTGAGCGCTCCATTGGCCTGGGCACTTTTCTGCGGCACGGCGCTGGGCGTCGGCCTGTGGTCGCTGGCGAGCCTGGTGCCCCGGCTCAGCCGCCCGCGCCTGGTGCAGCGACTGGCGCCGTACATCCTCGACGTCTCGGCCGAGGCCCGGGCGTTCGTCGGGCGCACCACGGTGCACCCGATCCCCGTACTCGGCACCCTGTTCGCGCCGACCTTCGGCGGCCTGAAACGCGGGTTCGCGGCCGTTCTCGGCGGTACGGACACGATCGAACGGCGCCTGCGGCAGTCGGGATCCAGCCGCACGGCCGATGCCTTCCGTTCGGAGCAGGTCGTCTGGTCACTCATCGCCCTGGCCGCCGGGGCGGCCGCGGTCACCACGGTGCCGACCCTCCGCACCCTGCCCGTGCTCATGCAGGTCGGCCTGCCGGCCATCGCGGGGGTGTGCGGCGCCCTCGCCCGGGACTGGGCGCTGAAGCGGGCGGCCACCGCCCGCCTGGCCCGGATGCAGAGCGAGTTCCCCACGGTGCTGGAGTTCATGACGCTGTCGCTCTCGGCCGGCGAGGGGATTCTGGATGCCCTGGGCCGGGTGTCCCGCACGAGCACCGGCGAGCTGTCCCGCGAGCTGGCGGGGGTCGTGGCCGACGTGCGCACGGGTGTGCCGCTGTCCGCCGCGCTGCAGAATCTCGCTCGCCGGATTGCGCTGCCGTCGGTGACTCGCCTCGTCGACCAGGTCGTCGGAGCGCTGGAACGCGGCACCCCGCTGGCGGACGTGCTGCGCGCCCAGGCGCAGGACGCGAGGGACGAGGCCAGGCGGGGACTGATCGAGGTGGCCGGGAAGAAGGAGGTCGCCATGCTCGTGCCGCTGGTGTTCCTGATCCTGCCGATGACGATCCTGTTCGCGATCTTTCCCGGCCTGTTCATCCTGCAGAGCGGGTTCTGACGTGCCGTCCCTTCAACGAAGTGCCCACCGGGCGACCGCCCGATCAAGGAAGCTGCCCCATCGAGAAGGAGAGCAATCATGAACACACTGAGACGGCGTTTCCCGGTGCGATGGTCAGATGAGCGGGGCGACGTTCCGGGCTGGGTGCTGATCACCCTGATGACGGCCGGCCTGGTCATGATCATCTGGGGCCTCGCCGGCCCCGCCCTCAGCGGCGTGTTCCAACAGGCCATCGACAGGGTCAGTGGAATGTAGGCCCCGGATGACTTGGCCGCGGATGACCGGACCCCGGATGATTTGGCCCCGGATGACTGTGGCGTGGCGACGCCGGACGGGCGCGCTCGCCGGCGAGAGCGGTTCGGCGGTCGCCGAGTTCGTGATGGTCGGGGCGCTGCTCACCGGGCTGACGCTGGCCGTGATGCAGCTGGGGCTCGCCCTGCACGTACGCAACACCGTGCTCGACGCGGCGGCGGAGGGGGCCCGGTACGCCGCGCTCGCGGACAGCGGCCTCTCCGACGGCGCCGCCCGCACCCGGGAACTGATCACCACGGCGATCGGTCCGTCGTTCGCGACCGACGTGCAGGCCGGGTACGGCGATTACGAGGGCTTTCCCAGCGTGGAGGTGCGGGTGATCACGCCTCTGCCGCTGATCGCACTGTTCGGTCCGGGCCGCGGGCTGGAGGTGGTGGGGCATGCTGCCGTCGAGGACCTGCGCTAGTCCCGCCGAGTCGGAGCGCGGCTCGGCCTCCCTCGAATTCATCACGGCGGGCCTGATCCTGCTCGTGCCGCTGGTCTACCTGGTCCTGGCGATGGCGGCGCTGCAGGGCGGCGCGCTCGCCGTCGAGGGGGCCGCGCGCCAGGCCGCCCGCGTCTACGTGCAGGCTCCCGACGAGGCCACGGCGACCGCCCGGGCCGAACGCGCGGTGCAGTTCGGGCTCGCGGACTACGGCATCGACGCAGCGGACGCCGAGATGAGCGTCGACTGCCGGGCCGACACCGACGGATGCCTGACCCGCCGGGGCACGGTCACGGTCACGGTGCGCATCCGGGTGCCCCTGCCGCTGGTGCCGGATGTGCTGTCGCTGCGGAACGGTTCCAGCGTGCCGCTCGAGGCCTCGGCGACGCAGACGGTGTCCCGGTTCTGGCGGTCCGGATGAGCGGCGGGGGACCGGGGCGGCGGGCGGTGGTCCGGCGAGCGTCGGCGCGGCCCGGCGACGAGGACGGCTCGATCCTGTTGCTGACCATGTTCTACGGTTTCCTGGCCCTGGTGCTGATCCTCGTCACCGTGGCGGCCACGTCCCTGTACCTCGAACGGAAGCGGCTGCTGACCCTCGCCGACGGCGCAGCACTGGCCGGGGCGGAGGCCTTCGACCTCAGCGCGGTGGCCGTCACGACGGACAGCTCCGGCCCGGTGCTGCGGGCCGCCCTGGTGTCTGCCGACGTTCACGCGGCCGCCGCGGAGTATCTGGACACCGCCCCGCACGGCGGCATCGCGGGGCTGGAGCTGGCCGGGGCGGCATCCGTCGACGGGAAGAGCGCCACCGTGACGCTGACTGCCTACTGGCGGCCCCCGGTGCTCGCCGTCGTGCTGCCGGCCGGGGTGCCGATGGAGGTCACGGCGGTGGCGCGCTCGGTGTTCCGGTAGGGCGACGGTGTTCCGGTAGGGCAGATGACCCCGCGGCGCGGAACATCCGTGCCCGGCCGAACCGGTACTCTCGAAAAGCGCGCCTGCCCCGGCCGCGGGGAGGAGCGCTGTGACCGCGAAACGCGACCGCCTGACCGGTGCGGGCGCCCAGGTCGTCACAGAGGTCAGCATTAACTTCGGCTCGTCCCTCGCCGGCCTCGCCATCCCGCTCGTCGGCTCGCCCGTCGTGGTCGCGGTGCGGCAGCTGGTGATGGCGGCGGCCGTGCTGCCGTTCTACCGGCCGAAACTGGCCGGCCTCAGCTGGCGGCGCCTCTGGCCCGCCCTGGCCCTGGGCGTCGTGCTCGCGGTGATGAACCTGACCTTCTACGAGGCCGTCGACCTGCTCGGGCTCGGCATCGCCGCCACCATCGAGTTCCTGGGGCCCTTCGCCCTGGCCCTGGCCTCGTCGCGCCGCCCCCTCGACTTCGTGTACGCCACCGCGGCCGCGGGCGGGGTGTTTCTGCTGACCTGGTCAGACGGCACTCTGAACGTGCTCGGCGTTCTCTATGCGCTGACGGCGGCGGCGGCTTGGGCGGCGTACATCCTGCTGACCCGGCGGGTCGCCACCGCCTTCCCTGGCCTGGAGGGCATCTCCGTGGCCAGCGTCGTCAGCCTGACTCTGCTGGTGCCGTTCGCGCTGATCACGGTCGACTGGTCCAGCCTCGACTGGGGCGTGCTCGGGCTTCTGCTGGCGATCGGGGTGCTCTCGTCGGCCTTCCCGTACACGCTGGACACCTTCATCCTGCGCCGGATCACCCCGCGTCTCTACGCGATCATCACCAGCTTCGGGCCGGTGATCGCCGCGTTGTTCGGTGCGCTGGTGCTGGGGGAGACGTTCCTGTTACAGCAACAGATCGCCATCGTCGTGGTGTGCGTCGCGGCCGGGGCCGCGATCGCCGGCCAGCGCGAGACACCTAAATCCGAGCTCGAGATCGTCGGGGGCGCGGTCCCCTGACCGGGCCCCCGGGCATCCGTCGCCCGCTCCTCGGCAGCTAACCAATTCGACGGAGATTCTGCTGTAGAATCACGCTTTCGGCCGGTTTGGGGCCGATTCCGGCAGAATCTCCGTCGAATTCGTTCAGGACGAAGCCGGCTCCTGTGACTTGACCGTCTAGGGGCGTGGGTCAGTAACGGCAAAGTTTAAAACGCCGCCGGATTTCCCGTCTTTGGCCGTGGGGTCTGGGAAAATTGCTTATGAGCGATTCTGATGGCCTGTTCCCCGCGACGGAACTTGAGCACGTTGACTTGGTCGTGGATGACGGGGT
>NZ_SOGU01000037.1:0-48077 GCF_004403275.1 Cryobacterium sp. TMT4-10 | reverse complement strand
CTGCTCGTGCTCGAGCTGACCGGCGGAAATGATCGTCCCGGCCTTGTCGAAGATGATCGCGCGGGTACTGGTGGTGCCCTGGTCGATTGCGATGACGTGCTTGGCCATGGAATTCCTCCTAGTGGGTGGTGCGGGAAGTCGGAGCGGAAAACAGAGTTGCGGTGAAACCGGGCGGACAGCAAAAAAATGGGCCGATTCAGATGTCGAATCGGCCCACCCTTCAGCGCTAGGTGAGGATGGGGAGCAGGACCAGGGACGCCCAGCCGGCCAGCACCCCGCCGATCACCGGCCCGACGACCGGAACCCAGGAGTAGGCCCAGTCTGAGGAACCCTTGCCCTTGATCGGAAGCACGAAGTGCGCGATCCGCGGCCCAAGGTCACGGGCCGGGTTGATGGCGTAGCCGGTCGGTCCGCCGAGGGAGGTGCCGATCACGAGAACTAGCAGGGCCACCGGCAGTGCGCCGAGGGCCGCGAGGCCACCGCTTTCGCCCTGGCGGCCGCCGCCGAAGGCCAGAACCACGAACACGAGCACGAAGGTGCCGATGATCTCGGTGACCATGTTCCAGCCGTAGGAACGGATGGCCGGGCCGGTCGAGAACACGCCCAGCTTGTTGGCCGGGTTCGGCTCCGCATCGAAGTGCTGCCGGTAGGCCAGCCAGCAGAAGACCGCCCCGATGAAAGCACCCAGGAACTGGGCTGCGATGTATGTCAGGACCGAGAGGAAATTGACGGGGACGCCGGATCCGAACTCGGTGGCGCCCGACGCGACGAGGCCGAGAGTGACGGCCGGGTTCAGGTGTGCGCCGGAATTATAGGCAGCGATCACACCGACGAAGACCGCGAAGCCCCAGCCGATGGTGACCATCAGGAACCCGCCGCCGAGGCCCTTGTTCTTGGCCAGAGCGACGTTGGCGACCACGCCGGTTCCGAGGAGGACCAGCAGCGCCGTCCCCACGACCTCCGACAAAAACACAACTCCGATATTGTCCACGTTGACCTTCCTTGCCGGGCGGGAGATGCCGGAGCGATCCCATGTTGGTGTGCGGTTTGCATCACCATAGCCCGGTGCTTTCCGGAGGGGAATGGGAAGACTTTCCCGCTGATTTTGGCCCTTATCAGCCGTTGCGCCCACGCGTAGATTGAAGCGGGTAGGCGAAGTTCCTACGGCACGGCACCGCGGTCGTGCCGTCCTGTCATCCCGATCGAAGGAAGAGCCATGAAGAAACTCGTCAATGATCCAAAGAACGTGGTGGATGAGGCTGTTGCCGGGTTCGGGGCAGCCCACGCCGACCTGGTGAGCGTGCACCAGGATCCCAACTTCATCGTGCGCAAGGACGCACCGGTGGCGGGGAAGGTCGGACTGGTCAGCGGAGGAGGCAGCGGTCACGAACCGATGCACGGTGGTTTCGTTGGATTCGGAATGCTCGACGCCGCTGTTCCCGGCGCCGTGTTCACATCCCCGACACCGGACCCCATCCTCGCCGCGACGAAGGCCGTTGACGGGGGAGCGGGAGTGCTTCACATCGTCAAGAACTACACCGGCGACGTCCTCAACTTCGAGACGGCGGCCGATTTGGCCGCCGCGGACGGCATCGAGGTGCGCTCGGTGCTCGTCAACGACGACGTCGCGGTGAAGGACTCCCTCTATACGGCCGGCCGACGCGGCGTCGCCGGAACGGTGCTGGTCGAGAAGATTGCCGGGGCGGCCGCAGACCGGGGGGACAACCTGGATGCGGTGGCGACGGTGGCGGAGAAGGTCATCGCGCGGGTGCGGTCGATGGGGGTGGCTCTGACGCCGTGCGTCGTGCCGCATGCCGGCGAACCGAGCTTCACCCTGGCTGAGGACGAGATCGAGATCGGAATCGGCATCCACGGTGAGCCGGGACGGGAACGAATCAAGCTTGAACCCGCTGATGCCATCGTCGACCGGCTGCTCGGCCCCATCCTCGACGACATCCCCTTCGTAAGCGGCGACGAGGTTCTCCTCATGGTCAACGGCATGGGCGGGACGCCGCAGATCGAGCTCTACATCGTCTTCCGGCACGCCGCCGAGGTCCTTGCGGCGAAGGGCCTCACGGTCACTCGGACCCTGGTCGGGAATTTCACGACCTCACTCGAAATGCAGGGCATGTCGATCACGGTACTGAAACTGGACCAGGAATTGACCACCCTGTGGGATGCGCCGGTCCAGACGGCGGCGCTACGGTGGGGACGGTAGAGGGAGATCGAATGAACTTGGGTGCCACCTGGGCGAAGGCCTGGATCAGGACCAGCGCGGATGTCATGAGCGAACACCGGGTGGAGCTGATCAACCTGGACCGCGAGATCGGCGACGGTGACCACGGCGAGAACATGGACAGGGGTTTTCAAGCGGTGCTCGGGAAGCTCGACGATCTACCGGCGGATGCCGCCCCCGGGGACGTTTTCAAGCTCGTCGCGACCACACTGATCTCCACGGTGGGTGGCGCCGCCGGTCCGCTGTACGGCACGGCGTTCCTGAAGGCCGCCGTGGCCGTGGCCGGTGCGCTCGAGCTTGACGGCGCCGCGCTGGTGGCGCTGCTCACGGCCGCCAGGGACGGCATCGTCCTGCGCGGCAAGGCGGAATTACGAGACAAGACCATGGTTGACGCCTGGACTCCGGCCGTCGACGCGGCCGCCGCCGCCCACGAGGCAGGGGCCAACGATCTGGACATCCTGATTGCGGCAGCGAACGCCGCGGAGGCGGGAGCGGTCGCGACGGAACCCTGGGTGGCGCGTAAGGGCCGGGCGAGCTACCTGGGGGAGAGGGCCATCGGCCATCGAGATCCCGGCGCCCAGTCGTCGGCCCTGCTGCTGCGTGCGGCCGCAGACACGGCGGCGGCGTGAAAGTGGACGCTAGGAAAGGTCGGGTCGGCCTGGTCTTCGTCTCGCACAGCGCCAAAATCGCGGAAGGTTTGGTGGATCTGGCGCGCCAAATGGCGCCGAACACCGCCCTCATCCCGGCGGGGGGAACCGACGAAGGCGATATCGGGACGAGTTTCGAGAAAGTGGCCACCGGCATCGTGCAGGCGGATGCGGGTGCCGGCGTCGCACTGCTCTGCGATCTGGGCTCCGCCATTCTTACCGCAGAGACGGCGCTCGACTTCCTGGCCGAAGACGTGCGAGCGCGCGTGCGCATCGTTGACGCGCCCCTGGTCGAAGGCGGCGTCGCAGCCGCCGTGGCAGCCGAGGTCGGGGGAGATCTCGATGCCGTGGAGAAGGCCGCCCGCTCGGCCGTTCACCTATCGCCGGCCGTGGAGGCAGCACCTCCCGTTGCTCCTGTTGTCACCCGCAGGGTGACACTCGTCAACAGGGACGGCCTGCACGCTCGGCCCGCCGCCGACTTCGTCAAGCTGGCCAGCACCCTCAACGCACGCGTGACGGTGAACGGCAAGGATGCGTCCAGTCTGCTGGCCATCATGGGCCTGGGCCTGATCCGGGGCATGACCGCCGAGATCTCGTCCTCCGACGAGCACGGAGCGGAAGCGGTCGAGGCCCTGGCCAATCTGCTGGAATCAGGATTCGGCGAGGAATAGGGGACGGCGTTCCCGAGCACGCGCGCCCCCTTCAGTAGGATGGGGAGCTGTGGGCATGACCGGCACCGGTCCCGTGTCGACAGGGTCGCGAAGCTCGGTTTCCGGCCTGCATCCTCTCGCGATTCGAAGGCCGGCACCTTGAGTTCTTCCCCCGACCGTGGTCTGTCAGCGTGACCCATCAATGGCCGGCGCGCGCGCGAATGTCGGTCGCGTCCGAATTCGGACTGCGGGCGACATTCCCTGACCATCCGACAACCGCCGCCGCACGCAGCGAGGTGAAAAGGCTCCTGGCTCGGGCATTCTCCGCCACATCCCAGGCCTCCCTGATCACCGATGCCCGGCAGCGGATCCTTCACGTCAGCGGATCCTTCACCGCCATCACGGGCTATGACGAAGCCGAACTCCTGGGCCAGGACTGCCGTATTCTGCAGGGGCCCGGATCCGACCCCGGCGTCACGGCAGCAATCCGGCGGGCACTCAGTTATGGGGAATCGTATGAGGGAGATATCCTCAACTACCGAAAAGACGGTTCCCCGTTCTGGAACAGCCTGAGCATCAGGCCGCTGCGCGACGAGGCAGGAACGATCACCCACTTCGTCAGCGTCCAGCGTGACGTCACCGCGCGAATGGCACACCAGGAGCAATTGCGGTTCCAGGCCGGGCACGACCCGGTGACCGGCCTGCCGAACCGCCGGGCACTGGATCAGCACCTGTCCTCCCGTCGCCCCGCCGAGGGCGCAGTGCTGGCCATGATCGACGTCGTCGCGCTCCGCTCGATCAACAGCACCTTCGGGTACGAGGCGGGCGACAGTCTGCTCAAACAACTCGGACGCCGGATGCGGGAGCTGCTGGCGGACGGTGACTTCCTGGCGTGCCTCGGCGGCGATCTGTTCGCCGTCGTCCTCGAGAACATCGACGGAGGAACCCGGTTGGAGGATGAGCTGGCGCGCCTGCACGAGGCTGTGCAAACGCCCTTCTCGTTCACGGACCTGAACCAGGACTGCACCATCGATCTGAGCATGGGATTGGCCCGCATCACGGGTGACGGCACGACCGGTTTCCTTTTTCATCAAGCGGATGCTGCGCTCCGCCGGGCCAGGGAGGGCCGCCCCGCGGGCCCGTGGTGGACGCTGGCGCCGGACGTTCCCGAGGAAGCGGTGGATCGGGACGTCGACGGCGTGGGGGACCTGCCGGACGTGGGGGACCTGTCTACCGGCAGGTCCGATCGGGAGCAGTTGTTCGCCGGGGGACTGTCCATGTTCATGCAGCCCGTGCTGGATCTGCGAACCGGCCGACTCAGTCGAGTCGAAGCCCTGGCCCGGCTGACCCTCTCGGACGGCACGGTGATTCCACCGGCCCGGTTCCTTCCCGCCCTGGATGATGCCGACCTCGACGAGTTGTTCCGGCGGGGCCTGAACGAGGCACTCCGCTGCCTCGCTCGCTGGGACGACGGGGGCCTGTCGACCAGTGTCTCAGTGAATATCTCCCCGTCGACGCTTCGGAACCCGGATTGTCCGCGGTGGGTCAGCAATGCGATGCGGCGCCACGGCATCGCGCCGGACCGGCTCGGTCTGGAATTGCTGGAGACGCTGGCGGTCGAATCGGAGGTGCAGATCGAGGCGATCGATCGTCTCCTCCGTCTGGGAGTGGGGCTCGCCCTGGACGATCTGGGCTCGGGGTACAGCAGCCTGCAGCGACTGTTCGCGCTGCCCTTCGACACGATCAAACTCGACCGCGGTCTACTCGTCGAGATCCGGTCCAGACCGGTGGAGACGTTGAGCCTGGTCTCGGCCCTGACCCAAATGGGTCGTGACTTCGGCGTCAGCGTGGTGATCGAAGGACTCGAGGACGCCGGGATGGCCGAGGCAGCGAGCGTCCTGGGAGTTCCACTGGGGCAGGGATACTTCTTCGCCCGTCCGATGCCGGCGGATGAGGTGCCCGGATGGGTGGCCGGGTTCACCTTCCCGCTTCGTGCCGACGCGGTACAGAGCGCCCTCGGGGCCCTTGCGTACCACTGGCAGTTTCTGCGCTGGGCCTCGCCCCACCCGACTGTGCTCGCCGGCTGTCCTCTGACCGACTTCATCTCGCTCCATTCGACGACAGCCGCGGCCGCACGCTGGCACGCGCACCAGCATGGCCAGGCTCCCGATCCGGTGTACGGACAGATGCTGGCGGATTGGCTGGTCGACCTCGTCCGGGATGGCCCCCTGGGCGAGTAGCTGGAGGAGCTACGGGAGCAGGTTGTCCAGGATTCGTCCCGAGTATTCCTGGGCGAACACCGCGGCCAGGAACGTGATCGTCGGGATGAACAACGATCCCACCGCATGGCTCAGCGCCTGCCTCCGTTTCGGACTGGTGGGGGAGTCGCGGATCAGGTCGTGCACGGCGATCAGCTGCCGGACCCGTTCCAGAGCAGTCGCGGGGAGCTCGCTGAGCACCGCGCCGAAAGACTCGATCCGGAACTGCAGAAGTGCCAGGTTGTTATCCACACCGCGGCGGATGATCTTCCGAACAGCGGAACGCGAACTGACGATGGAGACCAGCGTCGCGACATAACCGGTCACGATGAGAGCGAACGCGATGGGCAGAAGCAACGGTGATGTCACCGACAGCAGAACTCCAACCAGAACCAGGTAGGCGGTGACTCCCAGTCCGCGGGCGAAATCCACCCTCGCCAGAGCACGGAGCTGCTCCTGGACGGCCATCGAGTCCGCTGGGCTGGGCCAGAATAGACGATGATCGAAACGAGCCTGCAAACTTATCACGGGCCAGGGGATCACGCTGGCGAACATCATTTCGCCGGCGTAGTAAAAAATGATCATCAGGAGCGCGGTGCTTCCGATCTGAAGCCGGCTGAGGGGGACCGGGGCGACCAGACCGGCGAGCAGGACGACGAACACCGTCAGTGCCGACGCGGCCAGCGTGCTCACCCGCGGCCGGTACCAGCGGCGGCAGAATGTCAGCACTTGTCGCAGATCGCAGATCGCAGTCGCGCGCGATCGTGTGCAGCACGGCGTTCAGGCTCCGTGTCGGTTCGGCCCATCCGGCCACGGTCCATCCGTCGAGAAGTCCCATCGCGAGGGCGATCAGTGCCCAGCGCATGACCGGAGCCTCCGCCCATTGGCCGGCAAAGGCGGTCAGGACCAGCGGGATCCCCAGTGCGACCGAGGCGCTGAAGGCCGCCGTCAGGATGGCGCCCCGGCTGCTCAGCAGTGAGATCCCACGTCGCTTCAGAATCAGGTCGGCCAGCCGGGGCATCACAAACTCTGTGGTCGGCGATTGGTGGTGGGCGACGTACTCCGAAAACAGTCGTTCGAAGGACTCGGCTCTCCGGTCGGGTCGCTGGTCGGTCACGGATCCTCACCTTTCAACGCTGCGTTCCCGAAGTTGGCGTGGCGCGTGGCGCGTGGCGCGTGGCGTCACACTACAGCCGCGTCCGGGGGTCCAATAGTGGCGCAGTATCCGCAAGCGGGAACTGGACTTATCCGAAAGAGTCCTAATCCTTCACGGAGCTGAGCCTGGGTGAGGTCTGCAGCTGTGATGATTTGAGGTTGATGTAGTCGGCGTGTGGCGCTCCGGCGGCGGCGGAGTGCTGGTGGATTATCTTGCTGCTGTAGCCGAGCGAGTTGGCTAAGGCGGTGGGATTGAGTTCTCTGGCGAGGTCGCGCAGGGCGGTGTTTCTGACGCCGTTGAGGTCGATGCCCCAGTTGCGAAGTCGGTTCAGCATGGTTTCTGGATGGGTGTGTTGGCCAGGCAGGTTGCCGGGAAAGAGCCAAGGGCTGTCGGTGTTGACAGTTTGCTGGTTGGGGCGGTTGTGGACGTAGTCCCAGAAGGTTGCCGCGACTTGCGCGGGCAGTAGGGCGGGCACCGATCCCAGGCGCAGGTAGAGGCCATCGGGTCGGGCTTCGAGTGCGCTGGTTTTCAGGGCTGTGATCTTTCCGACAGGGTGTGCGTAGAGCAGCAGGATGAGTGCGGCGAAGCGGTCTGCGGCGGGCATTTCTCCGGCGGTGAGGCAGACGCGGATGTGGTCGACTCTGGCTGCCTGCGTCAAGATCGGGGTCGATCGTGCCTCACGACGGGGGACCCGGACTTTCGCGATATCGCGTGATGTGACGAGCCACGCGATGAAGGTGTTGATGGCATGGCGAGTGGATGGTCCGGAGGCGAGGTAGTCGTCGAGGTGCGACTGACGGATGTCGGTGTGGGTGGCGTCGTGCTCGGATAGGAGCCAGGCGAGGAATCGTCCCGACTCGGTGATTTCCTGCTTCGCTGACCGGACGGCGAAGTTCATGTTCTTGCCGGGCAGCGACCTCGCCCGGAGTCGTTTCAAGTGATACCAGCGGCCGAAGCGTTCGATCGGTGCTTGGATCTCGCGATGGTCGGCAAGAGACACGATTCTCTCCTCGAGCCAGCGTTCGAACGCCGCCAGTTGGCGGTCCCGGGGAGGCAGCATGCCGTGATGGGTGAGAGTTTCGCGAAGGTGCTCGACGGCGTTTGACGCGGGCAGCGCGTCGAAGGCCTCGTGGCTGATGGCCAGTTCCCTGGTGCCCAGTCGGGTGAGAAGCGCACTGGCGCTGATGCCGCGTTTTCAGGCATAGATGCTCTCGGGGCGCTCGGCGTCGGCGAAGACAGCGACCAGGCGTTTGAGCCGGAGGTCCGGGGGAGTGTTCGGTTGGAGGGTTGCGGTGAGGTCGGCGCGGAGGACGCAGCGAATGCAGTTGCCGTTGCGAAATCGTTCGGCTTCATCGCCGCAGTTGTCGCAGTGCAGGAGTGTGGTGATGCCCGCTCAGTCACGGCAGGTATTGGCGCTGTCCGCGTCTTTGCCAGGCAGTAGGCGTGTGTCGCCGCAGGTGGCGCAAGGGCCGCGGGTGTGTGTCGCTGTGGTGAAACAGATCCCGCAAATGGCGCCGTCTGGCCAATGCACTCGAATCTTTGGCACCTGGCGGCCGCAGCGGTCGCAGAGCAGGGTGCCTGGGGTTCGGGGTCGTCCGCGGGGCCGGTGCTCAGTCCTCATCGTCGAGGATTCGGGCGCGGACGGGTTTGTATGCGTCGGCGAAGTTGACGATATTCTCACCGGAGGCGATCGCTCGTTCTTGACGTTGGCTCTTGGCGTTCGCTGCGGTGAAGGTGACGAGCTCGTTCGCTTCAACGTTGAAGATGTCGCAGAGAGCGGTCAGGACTTTGAAGGAGATCCGTTCGGGATCCTGGGCGACGAGTCGATAGATCTGCGACTCCGAGAGCGTGATGCCGCGTTCTCGGAGCGGGGCAACGAGTTCTCGGCTGTTCTTCATGCCGTGGCGCGCCATGAGCTCGCGGGCGCGCCAGCGGTACTCGATTTCTCGTTTCATGGTTTTTCCTCCCACGGGGTGCTGCTGGTTGTCGCGTTGATCGTGCAATCGAGGACGCGGTTCAACGCCCGGGTTTGGTAGTCGCTGGAGACTGCCGTGTAGATGGATGTGGTCGACGCATGGAGGTGGCCAACTTGTTGTTGGACGAACGTGTGCTCGAAGCCGTGGAACTCGAACAGGTGGGTGACGTAGGACCGGCGAAGGGAATGCATGTCCAGGCCAGCCGGGAAGCCCAGCTCGTTGACGTAGGCGCGGAAGCGTCGACGCAGATTCGACTTCGGCACGACAAGGCCCTGGCTGGTGGGGAACAGGTCGGTCGGTTGAGCGGCAAGGTGAGGCAGTCCAGTGCGGATCCACCGGTGAACGGCCTCAGGCGACCACTCGAACACGGTCAGAACGGAGCGGCGCTTGGGCGCAGACCCCTTCTGGGCCTTCCCGTAACGGACGTGGAGGACACCGAAGTCGCCGAACTGGGGCGAGTGCGGGTTGCGGGAGAAATCGACCAGCTGCAGGTGGGTCACCTCATTGGCGCGAAGTCCCCAGGCGTAGGCGGTCTTGAACGCGATGGCATCGCGGTAGGCGGCGATGGCGCCCTTGCGACCCGAATTGATGACACGCTCGACCTCGACGTCGGCCAGATCGAAGAAGTCCTGCAGCTCACGACGCGAGAACGGTCGTTTCGTCGCCTGCTGTTCATTCCGTTGAGTGTGGGTGGCGCGGTTGAACTCAGTGATGATCTGAGTGACCGGCCGGCCAAACGAACGCCCGCAGACCTCGCTCCAGTCGTAGGCCGGATCGGTCAGGAAGTCGCAAAACAGTTTGAGGTTTGTTTGATACGCCCGGACGGTGGCCTGGGACAGATTTGATACCGAGCGGGTGTACGCGAAGTAGTCCTCGACATCCGCGAACGTCCATTCCCACGGGAAGTGCCCGGTGAAGTCCGCGAACTGACGGATCGTCCGTTCACGTCCAGAAATGGTCTCGTGCCGGAAATTGCGGGAGAGCTGTTGGCGGCGCCAGCTGTCGACCATGTCGGTGAAAACGGCATCCGGGCTGCTCGCCTCCGGGCGCAGAGGCAGATGGGTAACTCGGCCCGATGCAACGCTCATAAGTACCCTCAACCTGTCTGCGAATTATGCTCTTCAAATGCAAAACATGCAAAACACGCCAGGTCAAACCGCGGAAATACGGGGATCCCGAGAGGATATGCGCCTCAAAATTCCCCACGTTGACTCAGAGCGCTCAGACCTTGCCCAGTGCAGATATAGCGCCCCGCATCCCAGAGAAACAGCGGAAGTTCCTGACGACGCCGGCACTCCGCCGGACAAATACCAGGGGAGTCCTATTCTGCAAATCCTGCAATAGATGCAATAGATGCAATAGATGCAATAGATGCAATAGATGCAATAGATGCAATAGATGCAATAGATGCAATAGATGCAATACAACTTGACATAATGTGCATTATCGGTCATATTCCGCGAGGGTTCCGAGGGTCTGGACGCCGTGCATCGGCGCGACTAATCTGTGCTGCACAGGCGCCGTGCTGCACCGGCTTTGTGCTGCATCGTTTCGCCCGTGGTGACGCCCGGACCGGGTGCCACAGCCTCACAAGATTCGAGGGGTGAGTGACATGTCCAACACCACAACAAACACCAGAACGGTTTTTGATCTGTCGATGGATGCGAGGACTCTGAGCAAACCCGAGACCACGGGTGTCCGGGTCGCGCTCGGCGTGAGCGGCCTGATCGCCCTGGCGCTCGGCGTTATTGTCCTCGTCTGGCCCGACGCGACGGTGGCCATCCTCGGCGTTCTCTTCGGACTCTATTTCCTCATCAGCGGGATCGTCCATATCGCCAGGGGGCTCTTCACCAAGGGCGCCTCCGGCGGGAGCCGGGTACTGAACATTCTGCTCGGTGTCCTGCTCGGAGTCGGAGGAATCGTCGCCATCAAGAATCCGCTGAATTCCCTGGTCATCCTGGGCATGCTCATCGGCATCTCCTGGATCGTGGAGGGCGTCGCGGGCCTGGTCGAGACGGCGCCCGACTCCAGCCGTTGGATCGGCACGATCTTCGGTGCCATCGCCATCATCGCCGGAACGGTCGTGTTGTTCGCGCCCGTCGAGTCGATCAGTTTCCTGGTCATCGTCGGCGGAATATTCCTGGTTCTATCAGGTTTTTTTCAGATTGTTCAGGCGTTCATGTTCGGCCGGGGCAGTGGCCGAAGGGCGACGTCAGATACCGTCTGACCCGATGACGGCCTGGGCGGCGACTTCCCCGACGTAGTCGGCGATGTCCCCGACGTAACGGGTGTTGTTCTCCGGGACCGGCTCGACGGCGGCGAGGGCCACCTCGGCCGCGAATTCGTTGACGTTGTACAACCGGCCGGCGGCGTCCTTGCGGGCGTCCATCGTGCCCGGGCTGGCGCGCTCGAGCAGCACGGCAGTCACAGTGCCCTCGATGATGTCACCGGAGACGACGACGAAACCGATTCCGGCCTCGGCCAGTTCCGGGATCTGGGCGCGAAGGGCGTCCTCGCCGGCGCGCTTGCTGCGGGCCACCGGCTCGTACTCCGGCATCGTTTCCGTCGTCGCGACGAAGTGCGCCTGGTGGCTCGTGACGAAGACGACTCGAGCGCCCGGAGCCAGCAGCGGACGGGCCGTCGCCAGGAGGTTCGCCTGGGCGTCCCGGTTCAACTTCATGGCGTAATCGGCTTCCATGCCGCTCTCCATACCGCCGGAAGCATTCATCACCAGGATGTCCAGTCCCCCGAACTCCGTCTTGATGGCCTCGAACATGGCCGAGACCGAATCGGCATCCGTCAGATCGGCGCCGACCGTGATCGCCGTGCCGCCCGCCGCGCGGATCGCGTCGGCCACCTTGATGGCGCGCGCCTCCTTGTTGCGGAAATTGATCACGACGCCGGCTCCCGCGTCGGCGAAGTACCCGACTGTCGCCGCACCCACGCCGCGAGAGGACCCGGTGACGAGAACGCGCTTGCCGTTGAGCGAACCTGCTGCAAGTGGATTGGTCACGAGAACTCCTAAGAATAACGAACTGGGCCTAGCAGAAGACCTTACCAAGAAGCCTCCCTCCCCCGGTTCAGCCACCTGCTAGTTTCGAAGTGGAGAACAACCTGGAGGGGACGCCATGGACGCCTTTGCGTCGGAGTTCGCGTGGATCGTGTGGCTGGTACTCATCCTGCTGTTCGTGACGATGGAAATGGTCACCCTCGACCTGACGTTCCTGATGATCGCCGCCGGCAGCGTCGGCGGCCTCGCCTCCGCCCTGATCTGGGCCCCGTGGTGGCTGCAGCTGATCATCGCCGCCGTGGTGTCCATGGCACTCCTGTTCGGCATCAGACCGCCGTTGTTGCGCGTGCTCAGGCGTGGCGGAGACCCGGCCCGAACCAACGTCGACGCCTTACTGGGCATGGACGGGCGCGTCGTCAGCACCGTGGGGACGTCCGGCGGCCAGGTGCGACTCGCCAACGGCGAGACGTGGACGTCGCGGCTCTCCCCCGGTCTCGACCGACAGGTCGTCGAACCGGGCGAACGAGTTCTCGTCACTGCAATCGACGGGGCGACCGCAGTGGTCATCCCCGCGGAAAGGAAGCCGTCATGAGCGGTCTGGTCCCCCTCATTGTGCAGGTCGTGATCGGCATCGCCATCGCGGTGCTGGTCATCTTCGTCATCGTCACGCTGATCAAATCCATCCGGATCATCCCGCAGGCCAGCGCCGGCGTCGTGGAACGGCTCGGGCGGTACCACAAGACGCTGATGCCGGGACTGAACATCCTGATCCCGTTCGTCGACCGCCTCCGGCCCCTGATCGACATGCGCGAGCAGGTCGTGTCGTTCCCGCCCCAGCCGGTGATCACCGAGGACAATCTGGTGGTCTCCATTGACACGGTCGTCTATTTCCAGGTGACGGATGCCCGGGCGGCGACCTATGAGATCGCCAACTACCTCGGCGCGGTCGAGCAGCTCACCACGACGACGCTGCGCAACGTGGTCGGCGGGCTCAACCTCGAAGAGGCTCTGACCAGCCGGGACAACATCAACGGGCAGCTGCGCATCGTGCTCGATGAGGCGACCGGCAAATGGGGCATCCGGGTCGGACGGGTGGAACTGAAAGCCATCGACCCGCCCCTGTCCATCCAGGATTCGATGGAGAAGCAGATGCGGGCCGAGCGCGACCGCCGTGCGGTCATCCTCACCGCGGAGGGAACCAAGCAGTCCGCGATCCTGACCGCGGAGGGCGCCCGTCAGGCCGCCATCCTCTCGGCCGAAGGTGACGCGAAGGCCGCGGTCCTGCGCGCGCAGGGCGAGGCCGAGGCCATCACCACGGTCTTTAAGGCGATCCACGACGGTGACCCCGATCCGAAGCTCCTGGCCTACCAGTACCTGCTGACCCTTCCCAAGCTGGCCGAAGGCAGCGCGAACAAGCTCTGGATCGTTCCCAGCGAGCTCACGGAAGCCATGAAGGGCATCGGCCGTGCCTTCGGACAGAACCCGGCCCCCGGCTCCCCCGCCGGCCCGGCGGGTGCCGCTTCCGCCCCCAGCGCCCCCGAAGTGTAGGCAACCGGCATGACCCCTGGCGCCACGTCGCGTTTCCTGGACGGCGCCTCCCCCCGCGTGTTCGCCCACCGCGGCCTGGCTCTCGATGCGCCCGAGAACACGCTGCTGGCCTTCGCTCATGCGCTGGCGGCCGGCGCTACCCACATCGAGACGGATGTTCGCGCCACCGACGACGGCATCGCCGTGATCAGCCACGACGCCGACTTCGTGATCCCGGGCACGAGAATCCGGGTCGACAGCCTCACCATGGCCGAGCTCCACCGGATCAACCGGGGGCACGGCCAGTCGTTCTCCTCCCTGGGTGAGGGGCTGGACGCCTTCCCGGACGCCCGGTTCAACATCGACGTGAAATCGGAGGCCGCGATCGAGGCGACCGCTTTCGCGGTGCGGGACGCGAACGCGACGGGCCGGGTGCTGATCACGTCCTTCTCCGAGGACCGGCGGCGCCGCACGGCGGCGCTCCTCCCCGGGGTCGCGACCTCGCCGTCGGCATCCATCGTCGCGAGTGCGTTCGCGGCGGCCGAACTCGGACTCGGTGCGTCGCTGCGGCGTTCCCTGCACGGGTTCACCGCCGTGCAGGTCCCGGAAACGGTGCGCTTCCTGCGGATTCTGACCCCCCGCTTCATCCGCGCCGTGCACGCCGCCGGCGTGGAGGTGCACGTGTGGACCGTCAACGACCCCGCCGACATGAGCCGGCTGCTGGACCTGGGAATCGAAGGCCTCGTCACCGACCGGTGCGACCTCGCCGCAGCCGTGATCGCGGACCGAACCTGAGAGTTGTCACCGAGAAATTCCGTAACGGAAAGATAACGTCCAGCTTCATGGTTTAGAACTAGTAGTTGCATCGCGAGAGGAGACCACACGATGGCGGACCGCAGTTTGCGTGGCATGAGGTTAGGCGCACAAAGCCTTCAGAGCGAAGAGGGTGTCACCTTTTCACCACGAGTTAGTCACACGTATCTGTGTGCGACATGCGCACGGGAGACAGTCATGATCTTCTCGGCAGAGGCGGAAGCCCCCGACGAGTGGGAATGCCGCTTCTGTTCACAGACCGCTACCAGGCTGGTTGATTCCAAGCCGGTGATCGTCGACCACTCCGACGAGAAGGTCCCCCGCACGCACTGGGACATGCTCCTGGAGCGCCGCACCCGGGCCGAACTCGAGGAACTGCTCGAAGAGCGCCTGACGTTCCTGCGGCAACGCCGCGGCCAGCAGAAAATCGGTGCCTGACCGCATCCCTCTTCTTCTCATCTCACCTGCTACGCACCCGATTCCGTCGGGTGCGTAGTGCGTTAACCGGCGGCCGGACGCCACGTCGGGCGTTCACGGGATGCGCGTGCAGAATACACAGGGCCAATCCGGCCAGGCCGAGTCCGGCGACGAGCCACTCGACGCCCCGTCCCGCGGCCATGGCCGGGGTCACCACGGTGCTGAGCGGGACTTCCTGCACCATCGCGCCCGGGGTCCAGGTCGGCAGCCTGTCGATCGTGCGTCCGTCGGGGCCGATGATCGCGCTGGTGCCGACGGTCGAGATGTTGACGACGGTGCGGCCGGCCTCGATGGCGCGGAGACGGGCGATGGCCAGCTGCTGGACGCTCTCGTCGGTGTGTCCGAAATCGGCATTGTTGGTCTGCGCCAGGATGATCTGGGCTTTGTCGTCGATCATCTCGTGCACGAGCTGATCGTCGGCGATATCGAAGCAGATTGCGATGCCGGCGATGATCCCATTGATGTCGAAGACGTTGTCCCGGGTGCCGATGGCGTAGTCGCGGGAGATCAGGTCGATCAGCTCCGGGGCGAACGGTCGCCAGAATGCCCGGTCGGGCATGTACTCGGCGAACGGAACGGGGTGCACCTTGTCGTAGATGTCCACGGCACCCTCACCGTTTTTCCAGAGCAGCGAGCTGTTGTAGAACCGGTCCCCTCGAGCGGTGATGGTGCCGGTGATGATCGGCACCCCCATTTCCCGGCTGAGATAGTCCAGGACACGCGCCGCAACCGGCGATCGGAGCGGATCGATGTCGCTGCCGTTCTCTGGCCAGACCACGAAGTCGACCTTCTGGCCGATCAGCGGCAGGGTCGCCGAGGTGTGATCGGCCAGGATCTGGCCCGGGGAGTACTGCGCGAAGAGCCCGGCGTCGGAGGCGCCCTGCACCGCAGCGAGACGGGTGGTACCGGATTGGATGACGGGAAACGCCGGGATCACCAGGAGCACGGCGATGGCGCCGACCGCGATGCCCGCACGCACAGGGGCATCGACGTCGACCTCCCGCAGGAGCTGGACCACCAGGGCGCTGAGCCAGACCAGGAGGAAGCTCAGACCTGACATGCCCACCCAGGCGACGAGCCCATTGAAGGGGCTCTCTGACTGGGACAGGGCCACCCGTCCCCACGCGAACCCGCCATACGGCCAGACCGCCGAGATCGCCTCCCGCGCCGTCCACAGGCCGGCCACGACCATGGGAACGACGAAGAGGCGGCCGGCGACCCCGGGCCAGACCCGCGGGCCGACCCGGAGGACGATGCCGATCATCGCCAGGCTGAGCCCGAAGAAGATCGATTCGAGACCGGCCAGGGCCAGCCACGGCACCGGTCCGAGGTAGAGCGTGAGCCAGCTGATGTGGATCATCCAGAACGACGATCCCGCGACCATGCCGACCAGGAGCCCGGCCCAGGGACCCCGGCCGAGCAGGGCCACGAACATGAGGGTCACCCCGACGGGCGCCAGAATCCACCACGACCGGTCCGGGAAGCCCGCGTCGAGAATCGCGCCGGCGGCGGCAGCGAGCGGAATGGATGCCTGCAGCGGCAGGGCCAGCCGCCGTTCGGTCCCCTGGATCACCTGACCAGCCTAAACGACGGAGGAATAGGCGACGATGCCGCGCCGGATCGCGTCCATGGCCTGCCGGGCGGTGCGGCCGACCGGGTCGTCGGCGACGACGGAGAGCTGGTCTAGTAGATCGATCGTCTGCTTCGTCCACCGCACGAAATCCCCGGCGGCCATTTCCGCCTCGTCGAGCACGTCGACGAGGGAGCCTCCCCGCGCCCACTTCCAGATGGCGAGACTCAGTCCCACTGCCAGTGGGTTGCTCCCGGGGAGCTTGTTCTCACGTTCGAGGTCGTCGAGCCGGCTCCAGAGGTCCTGCGTATCGTGGAGGGCCTCCCGGAAGGGCCCCTTCGGCAGGTACCGTTCGTCGATCAGGCCTTCGTCGCGGCGGGGCTCGAAGACGAGCGCGCACGCCATCGCGGCCAGACCGGCCGGGTCCAGGCCGGACCAGAGTCCACGGCGCAGCGATTCGGCGACCAGCAGGTCCCGGTCCGCGTAGATGCGCCGCAGGATGAGCCCGCTCGGGCTGAGGCCGACCCCGGTGGGGACTTCTACGAGGTAACCGTACCCGAGGAGCACATCGGTCACCCGGTCGAAGATGCGGGCGACGGCGCCGGTGCGGGTCGTGATCTGATGGGTGAGCGCATCCGTGTCGCGTCTGAGCTTCCACCACCGCTGGGCCCACCGCGCGTGCTGCTCGCGCTCCGGGCAATTGTGGCACGGGTGGGCGCGCATCCGCTTGCGCAGGCCGGCCAGCTCGTGCTGGCGACGTTCCCGCGCGGCACGGGCACCGGTCTCCCCGGCCGCGGTTTCCCGCTCCACCTTGGTCAGCCGGCGCCGGATGGCCGAGTAGGCGGTGAAGTCACCCAGATGGCACTCCATGGCCGTCGCGAACCCGGCCAGGGACTGCTCCTGTTGGCGCACCTTGCGGGCCAGGTCGACGACGGCGCGGTCGGCCTGGAACTGGGCGAACGAGGATTCGAGCACGTCGCGGGTGTGTTCCCGGCCGAACTGCTCGATCAGGTTGACCGCCATGTTGTAGGTGGGCTTGAAACTGGAGTTGAGCGGGTAGGTGCGCCGAGACGCGAGGGATGCCACGGTCTGCGGGTCGAGGCCCTGCGCCCACTGAATCACCGAGTGTCCTTCGACGTCGATGCCGCGGCGGCCCGCCCGCCCGGTGAGTTGCGTGTACTCCCCCGGCGTGATCGGGACCCTGGCTTCGCCGTTGAACTTCTCCAGCTTGTCGAGCACGACCGTGCGTGCGGGCATGTTGATGCCCAGGGCGAGCGTCTCCGTTGCGAAGACCGCCTTCACCAGCTTCTTCTGGAAGAGCTCCTCGACCACCTCCTTGAACGCCGGCAGCAGCCCGGCGTGGTGCGCGGCGACGCCGCGCTCCAGGCCGTCGAGCCATTCGAAGTAGCCCAGGACGCCCAGGTCCTCGTCGAGCAAGGTGCGGCAGCGTTCATCGACGATCTGGCGGATCTCCTCACGCTCCTGCGCGTCGGTGAGCCGGACCCCGGCGCGCAGAACCTGGCGCACGGCCTGGTCGCAGCCGACCCGGCTGAAAATAAAGAAGATCGCCGGAAGCAGGTGCTTGCCCTCGAGCAGGCGCACGATCTCGGAGCGATCCATCCGGCCGGCCTCGAATCCGCCCCGCTGATGCTGGGGCCCCCTTCCCCGGTCGCCGGCCCGGTCACCACCCCGGCGGCCGTTCGGGGACCGGAGCGCGGCGCCGCGCCCGCCGGACTGGGACAGGCGGACCAGCTCCGGGTTCACCCGGTGGGTGCCGGCCAGCCCGGCGGCGTCGAACAGGTCGAGCATCTTGCTCTTGACCAGCACGTGCTGCTCGAGCGGGACCGGCCGCTCCTCGGACACGATCACATCCGTCTCGCCCCGCACCGCCTGCAGCCAGTCACCGAACTCCTCGGCGTTGGAGACCGTGGCGCTCAAGGACACCATCCGCACCTGCTGCGGCAGGTGGATGATGACTTCCTCCCACACTGCTCCGCGGAAACGATCCGCCAGGAAGTGAACCTCGTCCAGGACGACGAAGGCCAGGTTGGTGAGCAGGTCGGAATCCGCGTAGAGCATGTTGCGCAGCACTTCGGTGGTCATGACGACGATGCGGGCCTGCGGGTTGACGTTCGTGTCGCCCGTGAGAAGGCCCACCTCATCCGCCCCGTACTCCGCGACGAGTTCCTGGAATTTCTGGTTGCTCAGCGCCTTCATCGGCGCCGTGTAGAAGACCTTTTTCGCCGGGCTCTGCATCGCCAGGTAGATCGCGAACTCCGCGATCAGGGTCTTTCCCGCACCGGTGGGCGCGGCGACCAGCACGCTGTTCCCGTCTTCGAGGGACGCGCAGGCCGCCAGCTGGAAGGGATCCAGCTCGAACCGGAGGCCGGACCGGAACAGCTCCAATTGCGGACGGCCAGCGCGGGCCCGGGCGGAGGCGTAGCGCTCGGCCGGTGACTGCAGGGAGGTCATCGGATGCACGGAATTGTCATAGTGGGGCGCCCTAGAGCGCCAGCTCCTGATCGAGGGCACGGGCGCGCCTAGCGGCGCGGCGGTCGTGAAGGAAAGCGATGCCGTAAGCGGCGAAGTAGAGAACGACCATCGGGATGGCCAGCAGGAACATGGAGACCACGTCCGCGGCGGGAGTGGCGATGGCCGTGAACAGGACGATCACGAGGATGGCCACGCGCCAGGACTTGATGATCGACGCGGCGCTGATCACGCCGGCCAGGTTGAGCAGCACGATGAAAACGGGCAGGACGAAGGCGACGCCGATGGCGATCATGAGCTTGAGAACGAAGTCCAAATAGTTCTGCGCCACGATCAGCGCGGCGTCTTCCTTCGGCGCGAAACTGGTCATCAGCCCGACGACGTTCGGCAGCACGTACCAGCCGGCCGCGCATCCGGCCAGGAACAGCGGAATAGCGGTGAACAGGAAGCCGAAGGTGTACTGCTTCTCCTTGCGGGTCAGCCCTGGCGTGAGGAAAGCGAAGATCTGGTAGAGCCAGACCGGGCTGGACACGATCAGGCCGACATAGAAGGAGATCTTCAGCTTGAGATCGAAAGCCGAGGTGATGTCCGGGTAGTTGAGCTGGGCGTTGCGGTTTTGCGCCTCAACGATCGCGTAGATCGGTTCGCGCAGCGAGTCCCACACGAAATCGGACAGGAACCAGCCGATGACCGTCCCGACCGCGATACCGGCCGCAGCCCAGAACAGACGCTTGCGCAACTCGAGCAGATGCTGCCCGAGCGACATCTTGCCGTCGTTGGTCTCACGCCGAGGAGTACGCCCCGCCACGGACTACGACTTCGTCGTGGGGTCCGACGGCCCCGCGGCCTTCGTGGAACCGTCAGCGTGGGGCGCCAGGTCGGTTTCGTCCTTGTCGCTCTTGATCTCGTTCTTGAAGATCTTCATCGACTGACCGAGGCTGCGGGCGAGGCCGGGAAGCTTGGGGGCGCCGAACAGAAGCAGAACGATGACGAGGATGATCAGGAAGTGCCATCCGGTCAGGTTGTTAAGCATCAGGGTCTGTCCTTCGGTTCAAGGGAACATGTTGCAACAGTTTACCTCTGGCGATCAAGGAGTCCCGACGCGCCTGTCGGCGGTGCTGCCGCTCATCGCGGAGGAGCTCGACGGCGAGCTGGAGGTCCTCACGGTTCTGGAAGATTCCCGGCCGGAATTGAGCCTGCTCCGGCGGGGCCTGGTCCCGGCCCAACGCGGCCACCTGGTCGCCCAGGTCCCTGAGCGCGTCCACCGTGGCCATCAGCTTCTTGAACAGGCTGAAGCCGAACCAGGCCAGTGTGCCGAGGAGGCCGAGAATCAGCCCGCTCCAGATCAGGGCCCATGACCACCAAGGCATCAGCGGATCCCCCCGACTGGCGGGGCATTGTCGTCGCCAGTGGCCCAGTCAGGCGCCTCGTCGTAGGCCTGTACGCCCGCACCGGCCCAGTCCCGCACCGCTTTCCGCGCCTCGGCCGGGCCGACGACGGTCACGACTCCGGCAAGCCCGGAGACGAGCCGCTTCAGCCCGTGATAGTGCGCCACCCTGACGGTCAGGCGCACCTGCTCGGCGGGGAGGCCGCTATCCGTTTCAGCCCTCTGCGGGGAGAAGTCGGCCAGCAGGGGCACGGCCGATATCGGCAGTTCGACCACGACGTCGAGGTCGGAGGCAGACCCCTCGAACAGGTTCTCCGGAAGGACGACATCATCGGGGCGCGGGGTGGTCGGCAGCGTAGTGGTCTGCAGGTCGCTCATCCGGTCAAGCCGGAAGGTGCGGATGGCGCCGCGCAGGTGGCACCAGCCGCGCAGGTACCAGTCACGGTCAACGGATTCGACGCGCCACGGATCGACCCGCCGCTTCTCCTGCGTGCCCCGGGCGTTGAGGTAATCGAATTCGACTTGCACCCCGTCGCGGACCGCGGACTGGATGATCGTGATCGCGGTGCCCGAATCGGTGCGGGCTACGGCGACCTGGGTGGGAGCGGCGGAAGCGCTGCGGGTGAGCTTCGCCATCAGTGAGGCGATCGCCTCGCTGTCGGCGTTCTCCGGCAGCGAGGACAGATATTGGAGTCCTGCGATCAAAGCGGCGGCCTCGCGGGCCGAGAATCGCGGGGAGTCGTCGATGGCCACGAGGTGGGTGAGGGCGATGGTGTCGTTGGTCTCGAACTCCTCCCAGTGGATGTCGAAGAGGTCGCCGTGCTGGTACTGCCGGCTCTCTCCGGGGACGCCCGACACCGCAATCAGACTCACCGCGTCGCGGACGAGTTGCGGCGCCACACCGAAGTGATCGGCGACATCCGTGACACTGATGCTGTCTCGGTCCATCAGGTAGGGAACCAGCGACAGGAGGAAAGTCAGCTTGTCGGATGCTCCGGGCATGACGAGGGCGCTCATCTCGGTTCTCCCTCGCTGGACGGGTCGGTGCCGGCGGGGTCGGTGCTGGACGGGTCGGTGCTGGACGGGTCGGTGCTGGACGGGTCGGTGTGGGCGTCCCTCACACCGATGAGGCGAGTCAGGACCGCGTCCCGGAGCGACGCCGGAGAACGCACGAGCACCTCGGGTCCGTAACCGGCCAATTCGTCCGCGAGCACATTGAGATCCGTATAGTGCAGCGCGATGGCCGACACGGCGGCGGGATCGGTGTTCCCGGAGCTTCGTTTGGAGAGCCGGACCGCGGCATCGCTGCCGGGACGCACCGTGACCTCGGCGACCTGCGCGTGCCACAGCGCGTCGAGTTCCCGCAGGGCTTCCTGCCCTTTGCCGTCGCCGTCCGGCACGAAGGATTCACCGGGCACGGTGACCACCGGACCGACGATGCGCGACAGCAGGAACGTGCGGGTCGCGTCGGCCTCCGTGTCCCGGCCGAAGAGATGCCAGCGACCGTCGTGCAGCACGACGGCCTGCGGGGCGACCCGGCGTCGGCGCGGCGATTCCTCGCCCGGTTTGAGGTAGAGGAAGGAGACCACGTGGCCGCGGTCCATGGCTTTGCTGAGCGGTTCGAACGAGGCCTCCCTCACGCGGAGGGAGGGGGAATAGCCGAGCACGGGATCGCTCGCGTCAACGCCCAGCGAGTGGAGCTTGGTCAGGGCTCGCCTCGATTCCGCGGACAGCGACCCTTCCCGCCACACGGTCGACGCGAGCTTGAGCAGGGTCAGCTCTTCGGCGCTGAAGGACACGTCCGCCGGGAGGTCGTAGAGGCCTTTGGGGATCCGGTAGCGCAGATGGTGGTTGCTGCCGGGGTCGTCAGGCGGCTCCACGGTCTCGAGCGGGATGCCCAGTTCGCGGATGTCGTCCTTGTCCCGCTCAAACTGGCGCTCGAGGCTGGCGTTGTCCCCGCCCGGGGCATACCGCTGGCGGTAGCCCTGGACATTGGACAGGATGTCGGCCTTCGTCAGCCCGATCTCGGTCGCGATCAGCGCGAGTACGAGGCTGAACAGGCGTTCTTCGACCGAAACACGGCTGGGTTGATCGGGAATGGGCGGCACGCTGCGAGTCTATCGGCCCGTCCCCGTCGCGGGGTTTAGCCGATGCCGAGGATGTCGACGACGAAGACCAGCGTCGATCCGGCCGGGATCGAGCCCTGTGCCGAGTCGCCGTACCCCTCGTCCGGAGGGATGACCGCGACGATCTGGGAGCCGACCGTCTGCCCGATGAGAGCCTTCGCGAACCCGGGGATGACCCCGGCCTGCGTCGCTGATCCGACCGCCGCCACGAGAGTGGCCGGTGCGCCGTTGGCCCAGCTCGAGTCGAAGACGGTCTTCTGGTCCCAGACGACTCCGGTGTAGTGCACGGTGACGTTGTCACCCTCGGCCGCCTCCGCGCCGTTCCCCTTCTTGAGGACACCGATCTGCAGTTTCGCCGGCGGAGCACCGGACGGGATGGTGATGCCGGGCGTGCCGTCCTCGGCCAGCACGACGGCCGGGAGACCGTTCGCCACGGGCTGGCTGGCGCCGTCGGCGCGCGGCAGGTAGGCCTTGACGACATCGGCGACGAAGATCAAGGAATCGTCCTTGCCCACACCGAACTGTTCGCTGCCGCCCTGCGGCCCGAAAGCGTCTTCCGGAGCGACGACGACGACCATTCTCGATCCCACCTGGGCGCAGAGGAGGCCGTCCGTCAGGCCCTTGAGCGGGGCATCGGCCAGAACATAGTTCGTCTGCGAGGTGCCGTCATACGCGCTCTTTTCGATCACGGCGCCCGTGGTTCCGTTGTAGATGCTGAGTTCGAGCGTGACCTGCTGGCCGTGAACGAGGCCCGCCCCGCTGCCGTCGATGACCTCGCTGGCCTGGGTGGTCGTGGTCTTCACCGGCGTGGGGAAGTCGACCGTGGGGGCCTTGCCGAAGTCGCCGTCTACCGTGACGAGCTTCGTTGCGGCACCCGCCGAAACGGGAGCGTCGCAGTCCGCGGCCGAACCGGTGGTGCTGCAGCCGGTGAGGGCCGCGACCAGCAGTCCTGCCGAGGCGATGAGGGCAGAAGCTCTACGCACGAGTTCTCATTTCAGTCTGGGGCGCAATAAGTGCTGGATGGTGCGGGAAAGTGCCGGGGCCCGATGGCAGGCCGATATAATCCTATCCGGCGTCGGGGGTGGCCTCGTCGGCGTCCGAGGCCACGCCAGAGGGCACGGTCGCGGGCTCGCCCGGGTTGAGGTCCCTGGCCTTGGAGATGGCCGCGCCCGACTCCGCGATCCGCACGCGTTTGCGCATGACCTTCGAGCTCACGCTGCGTTCGCCGAGGGCGCCCGGAGTCCAGGCCTCCACGTCCGCGTCGGAGAAGTCGGTCTTGGACGGCCGGCGTTTGAGTTCGGGCAGAATCGTGTCCGGCGCGAGGCGTCGGGCGGTGATCAGAAAACCGGTGTGGCCGATCATGCGGTGATCCGGGCGTACGGCGAGACCCTCGACGTGCCAGCCCCGCACCATCGTCTCGTTGGAGTCCGGGTTGGTGTAGAGCCCGGTGCCGCGGATGGCCTCGGCCACCCGGGAGAGCTGGGTCACGGTGGCCACGTAGCAGAGCAGCACTCCCCCGGGCTTGAGGGCCTCGGAGACCGCCTCGAGGCACTCCCATGGGGCGAGCATGTCGAGCACGACCCGGTCCACACTCTGAGAGGGCATGGTGCCCGGCAGGGTGTCCGCGAGGTCACCGAGGGTGATCGACCAGTTCAACGGGTCGTGCCCGAGGAAGGTGGCGATGTTATCGCGCGCGACATCCGCGAACTCGCCGCGTCGTTCAAACGACGCCAGCCGGCCCGCCGGGCCGATGGCGCGCAGCAGCCACAGCGACAGCGCCCCGGAACCGACGCCGGCTTCGACCACCGTCGCGCCGGGGAAGATGTCCGCCTGGGCGATGATCTGGGCGGCGTCCTTGGGGTAGATGATCGCCGCGCCGCGCGGCATCGACATCACGAAGTCGTTCAGCAGCGGGCGCAGGGCCAGGTGCTCCACCCCGACGTTGTTCGTGACGACCGACCCGTCTGGGAGGCCGATGATGTCGTCGTGGGCCAGGATGCCGCGGTGAGTGTGGAACACCTTCCCCGGTTCCAGGGTGATCGTGTTCAGTTTGTTCTTGGGGCCGGTCAGCTGCACCCGGTCACCGATCCGAAAGGGTCCGCTGTTCTGGATGACCTGGTTGTCGCTCATGCGTGGATTACGTCCTTGTTCTTGGCTCATTCAGAATCGGTCACAGTCAGTGGCAGTGCGGCGGAGCCGCGGCGGGCGCCGAACAGGTCGGTGAACCCGTCGAGGGAACGGCCGGACAGGGTCGACCAGAGGTCGTAGTGCGCGCTTTCCGGCAGGGTGACCATGTGCGGTACCCCGAGGACGACCGCCCCGGAGGCCACCGCCGCGGCGATGCCCGGCACGGAGTCTTCCACGGCCATGCACCGGCCCGCGTCGACGCGCAGCCGCCCGGCAGCGGACAGATAGGCCTCGGGGTGCGGCTTGCTGTTGGCAACCATGTCCCCGGCGACGATGGCATCGAAGGCGGGGAAGCCGACGAAGTCGGCGACCTGGCGCGCCATCCGTTCCACCGACGAGGTCACGAGGGCCATCGGTATCCCCGCACCCTTGAGCGCGGTCAGCATCTCCAGCGCGCCGGGGCGCCAGGGGGCGCCGAGCTCCTGGAGGAGTTCCTGAACCCGGTCGGTCAGCGTCTGCACGATCACCTCGGCGTCGAGTTCGACGCCGCGTCCCTGCAGGATGGATGCCGAACCCCAGAGCCCGGCCCCGACCAGCAGCATCCCGTCGTCGTGGGTCCAGACTCCCCCGAAGGACTCCACCAGCTCCGTCTCGGCGCGCATCCAGTATGGCTCGGAGTCGACGATGGTCCCGTCCATATCCCAGAGCACGGCCGCGGGCAGGACGGAATTCGTTCGGATCAGGTTCACGGGGTTCAAGTGTAAGGGGCACGGCCTATCCTTGACTGATGGTGCGCCGCGCGGGGCACCACCAGTCGAACGGGGTTTCAGACAGTGACAGAGGCTAATGGGTTCCTCAACGGGCGACTCCTGGTGGTGGCGTTCGAAGGCTGGAATGACGCCGGTGAGGCGGCGACCGGCGCTGTGGACACCCTGAAAGACCTGCTCGATGTCGCTCCGCTGATGGAGATCGACCCGGAAACCTATTTCGACTACCAGTTCAACCGGCCCACGATTTCCGCAGGTGGAGAAGACGGCCGCCGCAAGCTCGAGTGGCCGGGCGCCGTGCTCTACGGGCCGACCACCCCCGCCGAGGCCGGGGCGCCCCTGGCCGCCGACGCCGAACTGCGGGTGAGCGGCACGAACGCGGGCAACATTTACCTGCTCCTCGGTACGGAGCCGTCCCGCAGTTGGAAGAGCTTCGCCGCGGAGATCCTGGATGCGGCCCTCGCGGCCGACGTCGGAGGCATCGTCTTCCTCGGCGCGATGCTGGCGGATGTGCCCCACACCCGGCCGATCTCCATCTTCGTCTCCAGCGACAACCCGCAGGTGCGGATGGAACTGCAGATCGAACGCAGCACCTACGAGGGCCCCGTCGGCATCCTGAGCGTGCTTGCGATCGCTGCGGAGGAGGTCGGGATTCCGACTCTCTCGATTTGGGCATCCGTTCCCCACTACGTGCACAACGCGCCCTCCCCCAAGGCGATGCTCGCCCTGATCGACAAACTGGAGGAGATCATCGACGTCGTGATCCCCCGTGGTGACCTCGTCACCGAGGCCGAGGAGTGGCAGAGCGGCATCGACACCCTCGCCGCGGAAGACGACGAGATGGCCGCGTACATCGCGCAGCTCGAACAGGCCCGAGACACGGTCGACTCCCCCGAGGCCAGCGGTGAGGCGATCGCGCAGGAATTCGAGAAGTACCTTCGTAAGCGCGGCGACGGGCGCGACGGCCGCCCGGATGGCCGTGAGGGTCGTTCCGGCCCCGACGGGCCGCGCCAGCAGTAGACGCAGGCAGAAGGTCGCCGGGCCTTCAGTGCGGGTCGCGGGCCTTCAATGCGGTCAGAGCGCCACGCCGAGCAGGGCGTCGATGGCCACGGCCAGCAGCGCCGGTTCGGTGACCGGGCTGAGAACGGCGTCGTCCAGGATGCTCAGCGCGCCGGGGGTGTCCAGATCGGCACCCAGGGTCAGCCTGAGCTGGGCGATGACCGTTTGCGTGTCCACGACGCCGACCACGTGACCGGGGCCGAAGGCGACGCTCCAGGCTGCGAGACGCGACTCTGCCCGCAGCAGGTGCTGGTCGGTCCATTCCCAGTCGGTGCGGTAGTGCTCTGCCAGCAGGGCCAGGCGGATGGCTCGGGGGTCGGTGCCGGCCGCGCGCAGCGCCGACACGAGCACCAGGTTGCCCAGTGACTTGCTCATTTTCTCGCCCTGGTAGGCGACCATCCCGGTGTGGCTGTAGACGCCAGCGAGGGGATGACCCGACAGGGCTGCCGCGTGCCCGGCACTCATGTCGTGGTGGGGGAAGATCAGGTCGCTCCCCCCGCCCTGCACGGTGAAGTCCGTGCCGAGTTCCTTGAGGGCGATCACCGAGCATTCGATGTGCCAGCCGGGCCGGCCGGCCCCGACCCGGGACGGCCAGGACGGCTCGTCCGGCCGCGCTGAGCGCCAGAGCAGCGGGTCGAGCGCATCCCGCTTGCCCGGGCGGTCGGGGTCTCCGCCGCGCTCCGCGAACAGGGCGAGCATATCGCCACGAGCGAGGTTGCTCTCGTCGCCGAGTTTCCACGGCGCCTTGCCCTCGGCCGCGGAAATGTCGAAGTAGATGTCTGAGCCAGCCGCGCCGGAAGTCGGAACGGCGTAGGCGACGCCGGAATCCCAGAGCTGGGAGACCGCATCGGCGATCTCGTCGATGACCTCGGTCACGGCGACGTAGTCGTTCGGGGGCAGTATCCCCAGCGCCTCCATATCGGTGCGGAACAGGTCCACCTGGGATTCCGCGAGCTCTTGCCAGTCGACTCCGGTTGCGGCGGCCCGCTCGAGCAGCGGGTCGTCGACGTCGGTGACGTTCTGGGCGTAGTGCACCCGGTAGCCGCCGTCCAGCCAGATCCGCTGCAGGGTGTCGAAGGCCAGGTAGGTGGCGGCATGCCCGAGGTGGGTGGCGTCGTAGGGGGTGATTCCGCACACGTAGAGGCGCGCGACATCCGTGGGGCGTGCCTCGACCAGCACGTCGGCGGCGGTGTCGTGCAGCCAGGGTGCGCCGGACTGACCGGGGAGTGGGGGGATTTCGGGTCGTTGCCAGGCGCGCATCCCCCCAGCCTAACTACGCCGCGATGGTGTTCGTCGCCAACAGGCCCATCAGCAGGAACCCCAGGGCGATGCGGTAGATCACGAACGGAAGGAAGCTGCGTCGGGAGATGTAGTTCATGAAGAACCGGATCACGAACAGGGCTACGACGAACGCGATCAGCGTGGCCACCAAAGTCTCCCACGGCCCGAATATCTCCGGGGTGCAGTTGGTCGCGCCCTTTAGGCACGGCTTGGCGATGGACTTGTACATCTGGTAGAAGCCGCTGCCGAGGACCGCGGGAATCGCCAGCAGGAAGGCGTAGCGGGCCGCAGCGCGACGCTCGTAGCCCATGAACAGGCCCGCGGTGATGGTGCCGCCGGAACGGGAGACCCCGGGGATCAGCGCGAGTGCCTGGGCGAACCCGTAGATGACGCCGTGCGGCACCGTGAGGTCTTTCAGGCGGCGACGCTTCGCCCCGACGAAGTCGGCGATACCCAGCAGGACGCCGAAGACGATCAACACCGTGGCGGTGATCCAGAGGTTGCGCAGAGATGATTCGATCTGGTCCTGGAACAGCAGCCCGAGAACGATGATCGGCAGGGAGCCGAAGATGATCAGCCAGCCCATCCGGGCATCGGGATCCATGCGCGGCACCTTGCCGACGAGGGACTTCGCCCACTGCCCGATGATGCGCACGATGTCGCGCCAGAAGAAGATCACCACGGCGGCCTCGGTGCCGATCTGGATGATCGCCGTGAACCGTGACCCCGGGTCGGCCCCGGTGCCCAGGAACTCCCCGACGATACGGATGTGCGCACTCGACGAGACCGGGAGAAACTCGGTCAGTCCCTGCACGAGTCCAAGGATCATTGCGTTGATGAAATTCACAAGCCGCCCGCTTTGCTGGTCAGTAGTTCGAAAGCAGATCGGTCAGAACCCGCCTGCCAAACACTAACGCGTCGAGCGGCACGCGCTCATCGACGCCGTGGAACATCGCCGGAAAATCGAGATCCGCGGGCAGTTTCAGGGGTGCGAATCCGTAGCCCTTGATTCCCAGCGTGCTGAGGGCCTTGTTGTCGGTGCCGGCCGAGAGCAGGTAGGGCAGCACGGGGGCTCCCGGGTCGTGCCGTCCCAGGGTCTCCACGACCGCGTCGACGAGCGGCCCGCCGAACTCGGTCTCCAGGCCGATGTCGCGGTGCATGATCACGATTTCGATCTCCGGGCCGACCAGCGCGGCGACTTCGGCCAGCACGGCGTCTTCGTCGCCCGGCAGGGTGCGGATGTCGATCAGCGCCTCGGCCCGGTCAGGGATCACGTTGTGCTTGTAGCCGGCCTGCAGCACGGTCGGATTGGTGGTCGTGCGCAGGCTCGCCTGGATGAAGCCGGACGCGGTCCCGGTGGCCAGGGCCAGTTCGTCGGGGCCGACGCGCTGAGGGTCGACCCCCAGAACCCGGGCCAGCTCGGCCAGCAGCTGGCTGGTGGTGTCGGTCAGGCGGATGGGCCAGTTGCGACGGCCCACCTTGGCAACGGCCTCGGCAAGCCTGGTCACGGCGTTGTTGTGGATCAGCCGGGATCCGTGTGCGGCGTCACCCCGGGCGACCAGCTTGATCCAGATCAGGGCCTTCTCCCCCGTCTGCAGCAGGTAAGCGCGCCGTCCGCCGAGCGTGATCGAGTAGCCGCCCACTTCGCTGATGGCCTCGGTGGCGCCGGCGAAGAGCTCGGGGCGGGTGTCGACGAGGTGGTGTGAGCCCAGCACTCCCCCGGCTTCCTCGTCGGCGAAGAACGCGACGACCAGGTCCCGGGCCGGCTCGCTGCCTGCCCCGAGGATGTCCTGCAGGGACGCGAGGATCATGGCGTCCATGTTCTTCATGTCCACGGCCCCGCGGCCCCACAGCAGCCCGTCCTTGATCACACCCGCGAACGGGTCCACCGACCAGTTGTCCGGGTCGGCGGGGACGACGTCCAGGTGGCCGTGGACAACGAGCGCGCCGCGGCTTCGGTCGCGGCCGGGGACCCGCACGACGACGCTCGTGCGGCCGGGTTCCGGGTCGAAAAGCTCGGGGCTGAGACCGAGGCCGCGGAGGTTGGCGGCGACGTACTCGGCGGCATCCGTCTCGCCGTTGGAACGGCCTTCACCGTAGTTGGTCGTGTCGAAGCGGATCAGGTCGCGAGCGATCTCGGCAGTCAGGTCCAGTCGGTCTGCGGCGGGGGCATCTTCAGCGGAGGAAAGCATGGGTTTCACGCTACCGGGCCGCACTATCGGCTGGCGACGGTGCCGGCGGCCGGATGGCGTGAAAATCCGTGCTAGATTGTCTATTCGGCGGCCGGGAACGGCCACTGAAACACCCGGCCCGGGTGGCGGAATGGCAGACGCGCTAGCTTGAGGTGCTAGTGCCCTTATGGGCGTGGGGGTTCAAGTCCCCCCTCGGGCACACAGAGAAGTTCGGAGCACTTCGAGCTTCATTGAGAAATAGGTCGTGACATCGGATTATTCGTTGCACGGCCTTTTTTTCATGCCCGGATGCGAGATGTCGCCAGGTGGCCAAACGGCCTGCCCGGAGAACCGGGTCGCCCTCGCTGGGTCGATTCTTCGTCGCAGTCTGGAGCGAGGAAGGACCGAGATGGTTGAAAACCACCCCGGTCCTGGAGTTGCTCCGGTGCCGATCCGGAGCCGTTGCGCCGTCGAACGGCAGGTTATTCCGCAAACTCCACGTTGCCGCGGCAGGCTTCGCCCGGGCTGGGTACGGCGTCCTTGAAGCCGTGGCTGACATACCGCCCGTAACTCTGCACCCGCCCGTCGGTGACGAAGTCATCGTTGAACTGGGGCGGCTGGTTCTCCTGTGCGTCGGGCAGGTCCCGACCCGAATAGGCGCAAACCGAACTGGCCTTCTCTGCACCGGGGACCGGTTTCCCGTTACCGCTGGTCTCGCCGGCCTGAGCGGAACTGACGCCGACGAAGACGAGCCCGAGTGCGACGACGCACCCAATGGCCATGCGTTTCATGACTCTTCCTTTCCTCAAGAGGCGGCCCGCCTGGCGTCGAGTGAGCCAGCGCACCGCCCCACCTTCGGTCGAAACTACTCCTGGGAGGCTAGCGGGACAACGGCCAGCAAAGAAATTCTTCGAGATTCCGGCATCCATTCGGAAAGAGCTTGCGCGCTCTGGGTGTCCTCCGTGTCCCCGCCGTCGACACCACCAGCTTTGGCATTGCGGCCAGCGCGGGCCTGCCCGATGGCGGGCGGGCCCGCCCGATGGCGGGCGGGCCCGCATGGTGGCAACATCCGCGCTTGCGGCGCACATGTGTCTCCTGCCCGTCCACGTCACGGCGGACATCGAGGACGGCTACTCCGACGACCCCGTCGAGATCGCGGATCTTGTGGCGAAGAGACACAGCCCGGACGTGTTCATCAATGCGAGGGTGGACAATTTTGGTTCGCCGAACAGGCCTCTGTGGATGCAGTCCTGCTCCGTGCCCGGGCCTACGCCGGCGCAGGGGCCGACGGGATCTTCGTCCCCGGAATTGCGGCACGGAGGACATCCGGAGCATCGCCGCGGGGATCGGTCTGCCTCTCAATATTCTCGCACATCCCTTACTGACAGTGGCCGAGCTGGGGCGTTGGGCGTGAGGCGTGTGAGCTCCGGCTCCCTGCTGTACCGCTCAGCAGTGGACACCGCTGTGAACGTCGCCAGGGCCCTGCGCAACAATAGGAAGGTGCCGGTCGCAACCCCCGACGGTGAGATGCAGTCGCGCCTCGTGGCCTTCAGTCAGGGGCGCGCGGGCTGACGGCGCCTCCGCCGACGTGGGTGGTGAGGAACTCTCGCACGTCGCCGATCTCGGCGCCATCGATGCCGTGCGCCAGCCCCGGGTACACTCGTTCCACGAGGGACGAGTGACGCGGCAGGTAAGCGGTCGTGCGCGCGATCGCAGGTTCCGCGATGACTCGATCCAGGGCGCCGCGCCCCCAGAACACGGGCGGCAGGATCGCTGCGAGGATACCGTCGCCTGGCTGTGCTGCCCCCAGCACGAATCCGCCGAGCACGACCGTGGCGAGTATGCGCTCGGGTCGTGTTCGCAGGAGCTGGCTGGCCATCAGGCCGCCCTGGGAGAAACCGATGGGGATCACCCGGGTGCGGGCATCCACATGTGTGTCGACCCAGGCCCAGATCGCGTCCGTTGCGTCAGCCACGGGTTGAGGCTCGGGGCTTCCCGGCGTGGTGATCGTGAACCACGCTGCGCCGCCGGATCCCAGTTCGACCGGCGCGCGCAGGGACGCCCACGGCAGTCGCAGGCAGAGCGCCGGGATGAGGCCGGTCAGGTCGCGCTCATTCGAGCCGAAGCCGTGCAGCAGGAGAGCGACGGCGGATTCGGCGGTGGCGTGGGCGGGCCATCCGGGTGAGCGCACGTCACGCAGCGGACTGATCACCGGGCCATCAACTCGTCGGTGGTCAGGTCGGGCAGCGCGACGGTGACGTGTGTGCCCCACGGGTCGGTGACGGTCACGGAACGACCGTTGCTGCCGAACGGGATCGATCGGGCCCGCAGACGGGCCGTGAGGGACTCCAGATCCGCGGTGTCCGGAACGGTCACCGCCACGTCGCCGAGTCCGAGGCCGGCCGCGCGCGGTCCCGAGCCGCGGCTGTTCCAGACGTTCATCGCGATGTGGTGGTGGTAGCCGCCCGCCGACGCGAAGAGCGCCCCGGGGTACTCGGTCTGGGTCGTCTCAAAGCCGAGCGCGTCGACGTAGAAGGCGCGGGCGGTGTGCAGATCCCCCACCTGCAGGTGTACGTGTCCCACCGTGCCCGCCTGCGACACGGCGGCATCCAGCGTCTCCTCGGTCAGGTGTCTCTTCAGATAGACGTTGGGGTCGAGATACTCGGTGGCCATCCGGATCTCGTTGCCGTGGCGAACCCACTGGTCGCGGTCCCTGTCGACGTACAGCTCGACGCCGTTGCCCTCGGGGTCGGTGAAGTAGAATGCCTCGCTGACAAGGTGGTCACTCGATCCCACGAATCGGCTGCGCGGGTCCTGCGTCGCCCGGTAGACGGTCGCGGCGAGACTGGCGGGGCTCTCGAAGAGGAAGGCGGTGTGAAACAGGCCTGCCTGACGCGGGTCGACACCGGGCAGATCCGGGGTGTGGACCAGGCGCACGAGCGGCGTGAGCCCGCGGCCGAGAACGCGGTGCACCTCGCGGTCCCGGGTGCGCTCCGCCACGGGCTCCATCGCGAAGGCCCGTGAGTAGTAGCTCGACATCCCCTCGAGGTCGGCGACCCGCAGGGTCACCGCGCCCATCGAGGTCTCGGGGGCGAGAAGGCGGTCGTCAAGTGAAACGGTCATGATGGCGTCCTGTCTATCGATGCGAGCGTGCCCGCAAATTACTTGTAGCTTCAACCTAACAGGGTTTACTTGTAGGTTCAAGTACTTCACCGGTTCGGATGGGGTCTCAAACGCGGCAGAGGCCTCAGATTGCCCAATGGGGCGACTTTCGGCGCTTTTCTTCTCAGTCGAAGAAGAAACGCAAAAGTTCTGTTCCGAATCTTGACGAAGACCTGTTGCTATTGCCGCAGTCTTCATGTAGCAGCCAATATCGGGCCGCCGATACAGCCGACCAGTGCTCTGCACAATTCAACGTCGAAGGAATGCACATGACCATCTATCAAGACGACACCGAGGCAGTCGAAGCCCTCAAGAATGCGTTCGGAAGCAGCTGGGATGCCATCAACCCCGAATCCGTTGCGCGGATGCGCGCCCAGAACCGGTTCAAGACCGGCCTCGAGATCGCCCAGTACACCGCCGACATCATGCGCAAAGACATGGAGGAATACGACGCGGACTCCTCCGTCTACACGCAGTCCCTCGGCGTCTGGCACGGCTTCATCGGCCAGCAGAAGATGATCTCGATCAAGAAGCACCTGAAGACCACGAACAAGCGCTACCTGTACCTCTCCGGCTGGATGGTAGCCGCCCTGCGGAGCGAGTTCGGCCCGCTGCCCGACCAGTCCATGCACGAGAAGACGGCCGTTCCCGCCCTCGTGGAGGAGCTCTACACCTTCCTCCGCCAGGCCGACGCCCGCGAGCTGGACCTGCTCTTCACCGCCCTGGATGGGGCCCGCGGCGCCGGTGACGACGCCAAGATCGCGGCCATTCAGGACCAGATCGACAACTACGAGACCCACGTGGTGCCGATCATCGCCGACATCGACGCCGGCTTCGGCAACCCCGAGGCGACGTACCTGCTGGCCAAGAAGATGATCGAGGCCGGTGCCTGCGCGATCCAGATCGAGAACCAGGTCTCGGACGAGAAGCAGTGCGGCCACCAGGACGGCAAAGTCACCGTCCCGCACGAGGACTTCATCGCGAAGATCAACGCCGTGCGGTACGCGTTCCTCGAGCTGGGCATCGACAACGGCATCATCGTCTCGCGCACCGACTCGCTCGGTGCCGGCCTGACGCAGAAGCTCGCTGTGACGTACCAGCCCGGTGACCTCGGCGACCAGTACAACTCCTACCTCGACGTCGACGAGATAACCGAGGCCGACCTGGGCAACGGGGACGTCGTCATCAAGCGCGACGGGAAGCTGCTGCGCCCCAAGCGTCTGGCCAGCAACCTGTTCCAGTTCCGCCAAGGCACCGGCGAGGCCCGGTGCGTGCTCGACAGCATCACCTCGCTGCAGAACGGCGCTGACCTGCTCTGGATCGAGACCGAGAAGCCGCACGTCGCCCAGATCGCCGGAATGATGAACGAAGTTCGTAAGGTGATCCCGAACGCCAAGCTGGTCTACAACAACAGCCCGTCGTTCAACTGGACCCTCAACTTCCGCCAGCAGGCGTACGACAACCTCCTCGCCGAGGGCAAGGACGTGTCGGCCTACGACCGGGCCAAGCTCATGAGCGTCGCCTACGACGAGACCGAGCTCGCCCAGATCGCCGACGAGAGCATCCGCACGTTCCAGCGCGACGGCTCTGCCGAGGCCGGCATCTTCCACCACCTCATCACCCTGCCGACGTACCACACGGCAGCACTCTCCACCGATGATCTGGCCAAGGGCTACTTCGCCGACCAGGGCATGCTGGCCTACGTGAAGGGCGTGCAGCGTCGCGAAATCCGCGAGGGAATCGCAACGGTCAAGCACCAGAACATGTCTGGATCCGACCTCGGTGACAACCACAAGGAGTACTTCGCCGGCGAGGCCGCGCTGAAGGCCGGTGGCAAGAACAACACGATGAACCAGTTCGAGGAACCGGCCCTGAGCCACTGACTCAGCAGCCACTACTCGACTGAGCAGTCGAAGTGACAACGAAGAAGCCCCAGTCCTGCGACTGGGGCTTCTTCGTTTGCTGTCACCCGGTCACCCGAGCCGGGATGGGGAACCAGGGATCGCAGCTCCCGCCTCGATCTCGATCAGGGTACCGGGTCGGGCCGGCGGGAACGATCACGCGTCTCGTACCGCAATCGAAGGCAGCGCTTGAGGTCCTCGAACACGTCCGTGATCGTGCACTCGTCCTCGGCGCGCTGCAGACTCGGCGCCATCAACGTGATCTGGTCGTGCGACACGCTGTAGAGGGAGCACCCGAGATGGGAATTGTCAGGCCCCGATCAGAACAAGTACGTGGTAGACGACGTAGACGGGCCAGACGATCGCCTGCAACAGTCCGAGGATGACGCCCCAGAACGAGCCGTCCGAGACAGAGACGAAGTAGATGGCGGCCCCGATATACGCCAAGAGAAAGGCAAAGCCCCAGGGTCCGTCTCGTACGATCACCCGTGCACGACCATCCGTACTCATCTGATCCTCCGTTTCCGCGAGGTGCGCCTGACTGCTGGGCACAACGGTAGCCGGAGTGTGCACGGCCCGACACCCCTTCGAGGCGATGTCAGGACAGCGCTCGGACGCGCGGTCTCATCGTCGGGCGAGCTGCGGCCGCGCCCTGGGGTTGCCGTCAGGATCGCTGAAATAGGCGTAGCGGATGCCGTCCACGTCCGTCGGGGGCAACGGAACCAGTTCGAGTCGCATGTCCACAGTGCACTTCTTCTTTCACGATGAAATCTGCCGTAGTGCGACGCTCCAGCTGCCGCACGCGAGTACAGCCTGGCATTGCCCTCGGCCGATCCGCGCAGATTCGCCGCCGATCAGAGTCGCCGAGCTGAGCCGCCGCACGATTTCGTTCCGACTGTGGGAGGATGCCGCCGTGACCGCTCCACGCGAGCGCGGGATGCTCCTCGACACCGCCGCACTGTACTTTCGGGCGTTTCGCGCCCTGCCCGACACCGTGCGGGCACCGAACGGGATACCGGTGAACGCCGTCCGGGGTCTGCTCGACATCATCGCACGACTCGCGTCCGAGTTCCGGCCAAGCGAAATCGTGGCCTGCTGGGACGACGACTGGCGTCCGCAGTGGCGCGTTGATCTCATCCCGACGTACAAGACCCACCGGGTCGCCGGGGTGCAGCCGGCGGGGGGAGGTCCTCTGCTCGAGGAAGTCCCCGACCTGCTGATACCTCAGGTACCGGTCATTCGCGAAGTACTGGGCGCACTCGGCGTGCCGGTGGTCGGTTCCCCGCACCACGAGGCAGACGACGTCATCGGCACACTGGTATCGCACTCCCGGATTCCCGTCGATGTCGTCACGGGTGACCGCGACCTGTTCCAGCTGGTCGATGACACCCGCGACGTGCGGATGATCTACACCGGTCGCGGCATGGCCCGGCTCGAGGTCCTGACGGATGCCGCGCTCACGGCCCGGTACGGGGTCGCCCCGATGCAGTACGCCGATTTCGCGGCGCTGCGCGAAGACCCCTCGGACGGGCTTCCCGGGGTGCCCGGCGTGGGCGAGAAGACGGCGGCCACGCTGTTGTCCTCCTACGGGACCCTTGACGGCATCGTCGCTGCAGCGGCAGACCGAGGTCCGGGATGGCACCGCCCGTGCGCGCCAGGATCGCCGCCGCGGGCGACTATCTGAGCGTCGCCCCGGCGGTGGTCAAGGTGGTGCGAGACCTCCCCCTGACCCCGTTCGATGCGCGCATCCGGGTCAGCAGCCGGGAACAGGCCGCCGAACTGGACCGGCTGTCTGCCCTCTGGGGGCTCGGCGCCTCGATGACGCGCGCGCAAGACGCCCTGGCCGCACTGGCCGGGTAAGCCTCGACCGCCGACCAGGCCCCGTTAAGCACGCCGAACCGTGAGCTCCGACCCCTTTTCACGACCGTTCAGGGGGTTAACTCACGGTTCGGCGAATCCTGAAAGGTCTAGGCGACCTCGGTGAGGGCTCCGGAGAGCACCTCGTTCAACGCCACCACGGTGTCCTCCGGGGACGTGCCGAGCGCCAGTGCCAGCTCGGATTCCAGCAGCTGACGGGACTTGGCGAGCATCCGCTTCTCACCGGCGGATACGCCGCCGTCCTGTTCCCGGCGCCACAGGTCGCGGACGACCTCGGCGACGCGGGTCACGCTGTCGCTGGCCATCTTTTCCTGGTTGGCCTTGAAACGGCGGCTCCAGTTCGTGGCTTCTTCGGTGAACGGGTCCCGCAGAACCTTGTACACCTCTTCCAGCCCGGCAGCGTCGATGACGTCGCGGACTCCAACGAGTGCGGCGTTCGCGATCGGCAGCTGAATGGTGAGCTGCGACGAGTGAACGCGGAGCGTCATCGCCGGTTGCTCGACGCCTTTCAGGGTTATGGTGGAGAGTTCGGTAAGGGTGACCGCACCGTGGTGCGGGTAGACGAGGGTTTCCCCGACGATGAACTTCAAACTTCCTCGATTCGGTAGCGCTGTGGCCAACCTGTCAATGTTGCCACAGTCCCCTGAACATCTGCCTTACGCCACTCGGTCAGTTCACAGACGCCGTCCTGACGCACCGCGGGCAGCTCGAAGCGCCGGGAGACTAGCGTGCGGAGGGTTGCTGCTGGGTGATGCAGTGGATGCCGCCGCCACGGGCGAACAACGGCCGCGCTTCGACGGAGACGACCGTGCGGCCCGGGTACACCGAGGCCAGGATCTCCCGTGCGGCCCGGTCGGCCGTCTCCTCCCCGAACGAGCAGGCGATCACACCGCCGTTGACGACGAGATGGTTCACGTAGTTGTAGTCGACGAAGCCGTCGCCGTCGGTGAGGGCGGCCGGGGCCGGCAGGTCGACGAGGGTGAAGGCCCGGCCCGCGGCATCCGTCGATGCGGCGAGCAGGGCACGGAGCTCCCGGGTCACGGCGTAGTCGGGGTGGGCCGGGTCGTTCTGGGCGTGCACCAGCACCGTGCCCGGTGACGGGATGGCGGCGACCATATCCACGTGGCCCCGGGTGCCATACCGCTCCTGGTCGCGGGTCAGCCCGCGGGGCAGCCAGACCACGCGGGTGGCCCCGATGGTGCGGGCGAATTCGGCCTCGACCCGGGCCCGGTCGGCATAGGGGTTGCGGCCGGGGTCCAGTTGAACGCTGAGGGTGGCCAGCACGGTCCCCTCACCGTCGACGTGGATGCCGCCGCCCTCGTTCACGAGCACCGAGGAGATCGCGGTCGCCCCGGCGGCCGTCGTGACCCGCCTCCCGATCCCGGCGTCGTTGTCCCAGGTCGCCCAGTCCTGGGCGCCCCAGCCGTTGAACGTCCAGTCCACGGCGCCGAGCCGGCCGTCGTCGCCCAGAACGAAGCTCGGGCCGATGTCACGCATCCAGGCGTCGTCGAGCGGCGCCTCGATGATCTCCACCTCCGACGACAGGTACCGACCGGCCAACGCGCGCTCGGACGGGTCGACGACCATGGTGACGGGCTCGAATTCGAGCACCGCGTGGGCGACGGCGGCCCAGCTGCGGCGTGCCTCGTCGGCTGATTCCGGGCCGTCACCCAGGGTGTATCCCGCCACCGGGAACGCCATCCACACGCGGTCCTGGGGTGCGGTCTCCGCCGGCATCCGCCAGCTCATGAGCGCGCCACGGCGCTGCTCGCCCCGAACGGATGCCCGGCGTCGACCGGAACCGTGAGCCCCGCATAGCTGTCGGGGCGGCGGGTGGCGAGAAAGGGGAACAGTGCGAGCCACTCCTCCCGCTGGGCCAGGTCCAGGTCGGCGACGAGCACCGCGGATTCGTCGCGGGGAGCCTGCACGAGCACCCGCCCGTAGGGGTCGGAAATGAAGGAGGAGCCGTAGAAGGTCAGGTCGCCCTCGTCGCCGTGACGGTTGGGCACCACCATGAACAGCCCGCTGGTGATGCCGTTGGCGACGATGACCTGCTGCCAGATGGGCTGGGTGTCGAGGGCCGGGAAGCCCGGCTCGGAGCCGATCGCGGTGGGGTACACGAGAAGCTGGGCTCCGGCGAGGCCGTAGAGCCGGGACACCTCGGGGAACCACTCGTCCCAGCAGGTGGGCAGCCCGATCCGCGCGCCGTCCAGCTCCTCCGGCGCGTACACGGGATACGCCTCCTCGGCCGGGCCCGGCCGGAACCAGGTGTCCTCGTAGTAGCCCTCGGTGACCGGGATGTGCAGTTTTCGGGTGCGGCCGATCAGCTGCCCGCCGGGCGACACCATGATCGCGGTGTTGTAGCCGCGCGGGTCGTCCGGGGCGTCGTCCGTGGCCGGCTTCTCATACAGCGACGCGTGCACGACGACCCCGTGCACCCGCGCCTGCTCGGCCGCGAGCGCGAAGGTCGGCCCGGTCAGCAGGTCTTCGGCGCCGCGTTTCGGCACCCCCTCCGCCCGGGCGTTGCCGGGGTACTTTCGCAGGGTCAATTCGGGCAGGAAGACGACCCGGGCCCCCTGGGCGGCGGCCACACGGATGCCCTCGGCCAGTTCCGCGCGCAGCTCGGCCTCATCGGCGTGCCAGCGGTGCTGCACGAGTCCGACCCGGAGGGGCGGGCCGACCTGGTCCGTGATGCGGGTCAGTGGTTCGGCGATGCCGGGGGCAAGGATCAGGCGCATGAGGGGTCTCCCTGGTGAGGTTAGGTGTGGATCCACCAATTGATTGATCAACTGATCAATAGACGATGACTAAAGATATATAGACTGTGGATTCATGTCAACCGTTCAGAGCACATCCCGCCGGAAGGCGCCGGTCGAGCGTGCGGCGGAGATCGCCCGCACCGCGAGGGAGATCGCCCTCGTCGAGGGCCTGTCGGCCATCACGCTGCGCGGGGTCGCATCCCGGATCGGGGTGACTCCCGCCCTGGTCAGCCACTACCAGCCGAGCATGGACGTTCTCGTCGCGGCGACATTCGGGGCGATCGTCGCGGCCGAGATCGGGGAAGTCGCCGAAGAGCTCGCGCCCTGCGAGACGTCGGTGGCGACGCTTCAGGCCCTGATCAACACGCTGCTCGGTCCCGAACGCAGCGCTGTGACCGCCGTCTGGCTCGACGCCTGGAGCCTCGGCCGTCGCCACGCCTCGCTGGCGGCTGAGGTCGGCGTGCAAATGGATGCCTGGCAGGCTTTCCTGTCCGGACTGCTGACCACCGGCTGCGCCCGTGGGGAGTTCCGGACCGCCGACCCGGATGCGGTGGCCTGGCAGCTGTTGGCGATCATCGACGGGCTGAACGCACACGCGATCGTGCGGTACGGCGACGCAAAACGGCTGCGCGGACTCGTGCGAACGGTCGCCGAACACGAGTTGGGTTTGCCTTCCGGGGCCCTCGGTCCGGCAGACGGGTCGGTCCTCTGACGGTAGGCTGACTCTCAGACTTCCGGGATCGGCCTTGCTGATACCGGACGAGCGCTGGTTGAGACAGTGCACGAAGCCCCGGCATTTTCGCCGGGGCTTCTTTCGTGCGGTTACCACGGCACTTCGGCCCGCCGTTCTGAGCGCCCCGACACGAGCCGATTCCGGGTCTCGGCCGGCCCGCGACGCGCGTTGACAACCGCATTGCCCCGGAGCAATGTGTGACTCAATTCGTGTCTGACGCTGCGGTCAGGCACCTTTCGACGTGGAGGCAATCGTGCAAATCCCGGCTCCCTTCGACTACGTGCGCGCCAGCACCGTCGACAATGCTTTCGCCCTCCTCGAACGTCACGGCCCGGAGTCCCGGGTCGTCGCGGGCGGGCACAGCCTGCTCCCGATGATGAAGCTTCGGCTGGCCAGGCCCGAGTGCCTGGTCGACATCAACGATGTGTTCGAACTCGACTTCGTGCTCCGGGACGGGGACACCCTCCGCATCGGGGCGATGACCCGGCACTCAACGCTTCTCGAGTCCGCCGAGATCGCCCGGCTCTTCCCGATCGTCGGCGACGCCGAGCGGGTGATCGCCGATCCCACCGTGCGAAACCGCGGAACCATCGGTGGTTCCCTGTGCCAGGCCGATCCGGCCAAGGACCTCTCCACCGTGTGCAAGGTGCTCGGAGCGCAGGCGGTCGTCCGCGGTCCCGCGGGCGAGCGCCTGCTCAGCATGAGCGAGTTCCACCGCGGACCGTACGAGACGGCCGTCGCCCACAACGAGCTGCTGTGCGAAGTGCGGATTCCGATCCGCGCGCGTTCGGGCAGCGCCTATGAGAAGGTCGAACGCCGAGTCGGCGACTGGGCCGTCGTGGCCGCCGGGGCATCCGTCACACTGGCCGCCGACGGCACGATCGACGATGTCAGGATCGGGCTCACCGCCGTGGGCATCGTGGGAACAGCCACCGAAGCCGAGGCCGTGCTCCGGGGCCGGCATCCCGGGGAAGACCTCTTCGTGGAGGCCGGCCGGCTTGCCGCCCTGGCCAGCGATCCCGTTGCCGACCAGCGCGGTCCGGTCGACTACAAGCGGCACCTCGCCGACGAACTCACTCGCCGGGTCCTGCGACGTGCGACCGCGCGCGCAACCGAAACACAGGAAGGCTGAAGTCGATGCAGATCAGCATGACCGTCAATGGCAAGGACATCACCGAGGAGGCCGAGCCGCGCGTGCTGCTCGTGCACTTCATCCGCGACGTGTTGCGGTTGACGGGCTCGCACCGGGGGTGCGACACCTCCAACTGCGGCACCTGCGTCGTACTGATGGACGGCCAGTCAGTGAAGTCCTGCACGGTGCTCGCGGCGATGGCCGACGGCCACTCCATCACGACCGTCGAGGGCCTCGCCTCCGGCGCCACCCTCGACCCGGTGCAACAGGGATTCATGGAGGAGCACGGCCTGCAGTGCGGGTTCTGCACGCCGGGGATGATGCTCACGGCCCGCGCCCTGCTCGACAACAACCCGCATCCGGATGAGGGCGAGATCCGCGAGGCGATCTCCGGCCAGATGTGCCGCTGCACCGGATATGCGACCATCGTTCGCTCCGTGCAGTGGGCCGCGCAACACCCGGCGACCCAGGAAGAAACCGCTGGAGAAGAGGTGACCGCATGAGCATCATCGAGGAACGCGCCGCGAACCCGGCCGCCGGTGACGACGACCGGCCCATCGGCTACGGCCGCATCCAGCGCAAGGAAGATCCGCGCTTCGTGCGCGGCAAAGGACACTACGTCGACGACATCGTGCTGCCCGGGATGTTGCACGGGGCCATCCTGCGCTCCCCCGTCGCGCACGCGCGCATCGTCTCGATCGACACGAGTGCGGCGCTCGCCCACCCGGGCGTGGTGGCCGTGATCACCGGCCAGGACCTGCTCGGACTCAAGCTCGCCTGGGCGCCGACCCTGTCCGCCGACGTGCAGGCCGTGCTCGCCACCGACAAGGTGCGCTTCCAGGGTCAGGAGGTGGCGTTCGTCGTCGCGGAGGACCGCTACGCCGCCCGTGACGCGCTCGAACTGATCGAGGTCGACTACGACGTGCTCCGCCCGGTGATCGACGTTCGCAAGGCCCTGGACCCCGACGCGCCCGTCATCCGGGATGACATCGAGGGACGCACCGACAACCACATCTTCGATTGGGAGGCGGGCGACGCGGCCGAGACCGACGCGGTGTTCGCCTCGGCGGACGTCGTCGTCTCCCAGGAGATGGTCTATCCCCGGGTGCACCCGGCGCCGATGGAAACGTGCGGGGCGGTCGCGGACTACGAACCGATCGAAGGCGCACTCACGCTCTACGAGACCAGCCAGGCGCCGCATGCCCACCGCACGCTGTTCGCGATCGTATCCGGGATCCCCGAGCACAAGATCCGCGTCGTCTCACCGGACATCGGCGGCGGCTTCGGGAACAAGGTCGGAATCCACCCCGGGTACATCCTCGCCGTCGTCGGATCCATCGTCACCGGCCGGCCGGCCGGTGAAGTGGATGGAGGACCGGTCCGAGAACCTGATGTCCACCTCGTTCGCCCGCGACTACATCATGCAGGGTGAGATCGCCGCCACGAAGGACGGCAGGATCCTCGCCGTGCGGTCGAGCGTGCTGGCCGACCACGGAGCCTTCAACGCCACGGCGCAGCCGTCGAAGTACCCCGCGGGCTTCTTCCACATCTTCACCGGCAGCTACGACCTGCAGGCCGCGCACTGCAAGGTGACCGGGGTGTACACGAACAAGGCCCCGGGCGGCGTCGCCTACGCCTGCTCCTTCCGGGTGACGGAGGCGGTCTACCTGGTCGAACGGCTCGTCGACATGCTCGCCCGGAAACTGGACATGGACCCCGCCCGGTTGCGGCTGAAGAACCTGATCAAGCCGGAGCAATTCCCGTACAAGAACAAGACCGGTTGGGAGTACGACTCCGGCAATTACGAGCAGGCGCTGCGGAAGTCGATGCAGATGGCCGGCTACGACGACCTGCGGCGCGAGCAGCGGGAGAAACGGGATCGCGGCGAGCTGATGGGGATCGGCATCTCGTTCTTAACCGAGACCGTCGGCGCCGGTCCGCGCAAGCACATGGACATCGTGGGCCTCGGCATGGCCGACGGGGCTGAGCTGCGCATCCACCCCACCGGCAAGGCCGTCGTGCGCATCTCGGTGCAGAGCCAGAGCCAGGGCCAGGGCCAGGGGCACGAGACGACCTTCGCCCAGATTGTGGCGGAGGAACTCGGCATCCCGGCGGAAGATATGGACGTCGTTCACGGCGACACCGACCAGACGCCGTTCGGGCTGGGCACCTACGGCAGCCGATCGCCTCCGGTCAGCGGCGCGGCCGTGGCGCTGGTCGCCCGCAAAGTGAGTGAGAAGGCGAAATTCATCGCCGCGGCCATGCTTGAGACAAGACCGGAGGACCTGGAATGGGAGACCGGCTTCACGGTGACCCCGTCGCCGCACCACCCGATCGGCGCCAAGGGAATCGGCGAATCCGCGACGGTCGGCTCCCCGCCGGCCATCGTGAACGCGGTCGTCGATGCCCTCGCGCCCTTCGGGATCACCCACATGGACATGCCGTGCACCCCGGCCCGAGTCTGGGAGGCCATGCAGGGCCGGCCACGACCGCCGATCTAAATGTCGGCGATGGGAGAGGCGCTCGCGACCAGGGCGCAGGAACTCACCGGCCGCCGCGAACCCTTCGTGCGCGCCACCGTGGTGCGAGCCCAGCATCCGACGAGCGCCCAGGCCGGGGACACGGGCCTGCTGCTTTCGGACGGAACGCTGGAGGGGTTCGTCGGCGGGGCCTGCGTGCAGTCATCGGTGCGCGAATACGGTTTGAAGAGCCTGGCCACCCGGGAGCCGATCCTGCTCCGGGTGGTCGCGGGCGAACCGTCCCATCGGCAAGAGGAGGGCGCCGTGCAGGTGTCCAACCCGTGCCTCAGCGGCGGGGCCGTCGAGATCTTCCTCCAACCGTCGGTGCCGTCGCCGCGCGTGCTCGTCGTCGGCTCGACACCGATCGCCCACGCGCTGGTGGCGCTGGGCGGGCCGCTCGGCCTGCACCTGCAACTCGTCGCGGGACTTGCCGCCTCTGCGGACATCGAGCCGCGGCCCAACGATGCCGCGCTCATCGTGGCGTCGCACGGGCGGGACGAGGAGCCTGCCCTCGAGGCCGCCCTGCGTGCCGGCGTGCCGTACGTCGGTCTCGTCGCCAGTCACGCACGGGGCGCCGCCGTGCTCGCTTCCCTGAACGTCACCGACGAGCAGCGCGCCCGCGTGCTTAGCCCCGCCGGCCTGCAACTGGGGGCCCGCTCCCCCGCCGAGATCGCCCTGTCGATCCTGGCGCAACTGGTCGCCGAACGAGCGGCTGCCCACCCCGCGGAAACCGAGGCGGCGAACGGCGTCCCCGCCGCAGACACCGCCCCGGCCGCGATCGACCCAGTTTGCGGGATGAGCGTGACCGTCGGCGACACCACACCCTCAGCCGAATTCGCCGGGGCGACCTTCCACTTCTGTTCGGAGTCCTGCCGGCGCACCTTCCTGGCCGATCCGGAGCGGTATGCGAACGCATCGTGAACCGCGCACCGCCGGACTCGTCCTGGCGGCCGGGGCGTCACGCCGAATGGGCAGACCCAAGCAGCTCCTCCCCTTCGGCGACGGGGTCGTCCTCGACGCCGTACTCGACACGAGTCGCGCCTGCGGCTTCGACCAGATTGTCGTAACGCTCGGCGGGGCCGGGGACCAGGTGCGACGCCGGGTCGACACCCGAGGCTGCGACCTGGTCGACAACCCCGCATTCGGCACCGGATGCTCGTCCTCGATCGCGGCGGCCATCCCGGCGCTGCACTCGGAGACCGACGTGCTCGTGCTCCTGCTCGGAGATCAGCCCGGGGTGCGCCCCGAGGCCGTCCGCGCGCTCCTGGACGGACGCGGTGACGCGCCCCTCGCCGTCTGCCGCTACGACGACGGCGTGGGGCATCCGTTCGCCTTCGCCCGGTCGATGCTGCCGGACCTGGCCACGCCGCACGGCGACAAGGCGGTCTGGAAACTCCTCGACCAGCGTGCGCCGGAGGTGGCGGAGGTGGTCGTGCCCGGACCGATCCCGCCGGACATCGACACGGAGGCCGACTACGAGCGGGCGCTCGCCGAACGGGAACGAACGCGATGAGCGGCGCGGCGCGGTCGGGAGCCGAGGACGACGTCCGGCGGCTGATCCCCGACGTCCCCAGCCTGCTGACCGCCCTGGACGGGGTCGACTACCTGGCCGACGACGGGCTGGCCACGGCGTTGTTCCTCGCTGTGCGCCTGCCCCAGCCGATCCTGCTCGAGGGGGAGCCGGGGGTCGGCAAGACCGAGGCGGCCAAGGCGCTGGCCCGGGTGCTGGACACGCCCCTGTTCCGGTTGCAGTGCTACGAAGGGATCGACGCGGGGGAAGCTCTGTACGAGTGGAACTACCCGCGCCAGCTGCTGGGCATCAGGCTGGCCGAGGCCCGTCAGGCCGACCTGGACGAGACGGAACTGTTCGGCCCCGAGTACCTGCTCCGCCACCCCCTCCTGCAGGCGCTCGAGCACCGCGGGCCCCGCCCCGCGATGCTCCTCCTCGACGAGATCGACCGTGCCGACGCCGAATTCGAAGCGTTCACCTTCGAGCTGCTGGCCGAGGCGGCCGTCACCATCCCCGAGCTCGGAACGGTGCGGGCCACGCATCCGCCGATCGTCATCCTGACCTCCAACCGCACACGCGACCTGCACGATGCCCTGACCCGGCGCTGCCTGTATCACTGGATCGATTACCCCACCCCCCAGCGCATCGCCGAGATCGTGCGCCGTCGGGTGCCGGACAGCGCCGGGCCGATCGCCCTGCAGGCAGCCTCGGCCGTCACCCGGCTGCGGTCGCTGGACCTCGCGAAACCGCCCGGCATCGCCGAGGCCATCGACTGGGTGTCCGCGTTGACGGTGCTCGGGGTGGAGACGCTCGAAGCCGGGCATGTGGACCAGACCTGGGGGTCCATCCTCAAGAACCGCGACGACCTCGACCTGGCCGTCGGCCGCGGCGCCGCCTGGGTGCTGGGGGGCGAACATGACTGAAACGGATGCCCGCGCCGGGCGTTCCAGCGTCGAGGCCGCAGCCCTGGCCACGGGCTTCACCACGGTGCTTCGACGCGCCGGGCTTCCGGGCTCCCCGGATCGTGCCGCCCGCCTGGCCGAGGCCCTCCGCCTCCTTCCGCACTCCGATCGCGACGCGTTGTATTGGACCTGCCGGGTGGTGCTCGTCTCCTCCCGGGAGCAGCTGCCTGTGTTCGACCGGGTCTTCGACGCCGTCTTCGGCGGCCGGCTCGATCCGGCCGACAGCCGCGGAGACCAGAACGCACCCCCGGGGATCGGGGGCGAACCTCGTACCCGCCCCACCCCCGGCGGACCAGCGGCCGACCGAATCGGCCGGCCGGGAGACGGAGCGGAAGGAGCCTGCGATGGCTCCCGCCGGGGACGGCCCCGAGAACGACGAGGCGCCGGAGCGGGAGTCGGTGCTGATGGTGGCGTCGGCCGAGCAGCGACTGCACGACACGTCCTTCGCGGAACTGGCCCCCGACGAGGTGGCCCAGATCCGCACGCTCGTGCGGCGAATCAGGCTGTCCACGCCGGAACGGGTCAGCCGCCGCGTCCGGAAGACCTCGACGACCACCCCACGGCTGGACCTGCGGCGTACTGTCCGCGCGGCGCAGCGCACCGGCGGCGAGCCCCTCCGGCTCGTCTACCGGCGCCGCCGCACCCGCCTGCGACGCCTGATCCTCCTCTGCGACGTGTCCGGGTCGATGGAACCGTACACGAGGGTGTTCCTCTCGCTGCTGCAGGGCGCCGTCTCAGGCGCCCAGGCCGAGGCCTTCGTCTTCTCGACCCGGCTGACCCGGCTCACCCGACAGCTGGCGGTGCAGAACCCGGACCAGGCGCTGGCACGCGCCGCCGCCTCGGTCGACGACTGGGCCGGCGGCACGCGTCTGGCGGAGAGCCTCCGCCGCTTCGTCGACGAGCACGGCCGGCGCGGCCTCGCCCGCGGAGCCGTCGTCGTGGTCATCTCCGACGGCTGGGCGATGGACGAGCCGGAGATGGTGGGCGCCCAGATGGCACGCCTGCCTCGCCTGGCCCACCGCATCGTCTGGGTCAACCCCCGGAAGGTGGCCCGGGACCACCAGCCGGCGGTGGGCGGCATGGCGGCGGCGCTGCCCTACGTCGACGCGTTCGTCAGCGGGCACAGCTACGCGGCGCTGACAGAAGTGGCGGCGGATATCCGCGCCGACCGCTCGGCGCCAGTCCAGAATCAGCCATTCCAGAATCGCCCACCCGAGAATCAGAGGACACGATAATGCAAATAGACAGCACTTTTTCCGTCGTCGCACCCATCGACCAGGTGTGGAAGACTCTGATGGACTTCGAACGTGTCGCCGGCTGCGTCCCGGGGGCGCAGGTGCTGAACAAGCTGTCGGATGACGCCTATCAGGTCGGTATGAAAGTGAAGCTGGGTCCGGTGACCATGCAGTACAAGGGGCAGATGACCGTCCTCGAGCGGGATGCGACGGCCCACCGTGCGGTGTTCGAGGGGCGCGCGCAGGAGACCCGCGGCCAGGGCACCTCGCAGGGCACGGCCACCCTCAGCCTGGTCGAAGAATCGGGGATGACCAAGGGCACGGTCAGCGAGGACGCCGCGCTGTCCGGCAAGGTCGCCGCCATGGGCCGGAGCACCATCGGCAGCGTCACCGACCAGATGATGGCCCTGTTCGCGGAGAACCTCCAGGCGATGGTCGGCGAAGGTCCCGCGGCGGTCGCGGGCAAGGCCGGCGAGGGCGGGACGAGCACGGAGCAGCCGCCCGCCGCACCGCCAGCCGCCGCACCCGCCGCGCCCCCCGCGGCGACGCCCCTGGCAG